>CALKQT010000039.1 GCA_937990735.1 uncultured Campylobacter sp.
TTGCACCTATAACCAGATACATATTTTCTCCTTAAATTTTATTATTTTTTAAATAACTTATCTGTGAATCAATACTTATCAATTGTTCGCGTATAGCCTTTTTATATTCATCTAAAACTATAGCATCTTCTTTGCTTAAATCTGCCACCATCTCATCTATCTGTTTTTTTAGTAATTCGTTTGATTTGGCAAACGCCGTTATAATAAATATATTGGCGCTATCTTTATCAGCGACGATACTATCAACCGTTACGTTCTTGTCCTTAATATCCTTTAGTCCATCAATATATTTTACTCTAAGCTCATGCATCCGAACGGATCTTTCGGTTATATACTGTGGCATACCAGTTTCATTATTATAATAGGCGGTTTCTACCATCGCCGTTGCTTTATACCATGGAGTAGCAAATAGAATATACAAAAACCCAACCGCAATAAATCCACAAGTTACTATACAAATTTGCTTTTTATATTTCCATATCTTTTTTGCCAAATCTAGCAAATCAATCTCATCATCTTCACAATAATTCTGTTGCATATTTCTTCTCCAAATTTAAAATTTAAATTGCGCCCTCGCGAACAAGGACCACCTTAAAGGTTTTTATGATTATCACGATATCGTTCCATATTGACCAGTTTTTCATATACCACGCATCCATGCCCGCCCTGGTCGCAAAATCCACATCGCTGCGCCCGCTTACCTGCCAAAGCCCCGTAATGCCGGGCTTGACGGCCAGAATGAGATCTGCATATTCGCCCATATCCTTGCGCTCGTATTGCGCGCACGGGCGAGGACCAACGATGCTCATTTCGCCCTTTAGGACGTTGATCAGCTGCGGAAGCTCATCTAACGAGCTTTTGCGCAAAAAATCGCCCAGCTTCGTGACGCGCGGATCGTGCTCGTATTTATGATATTTTTCAAAATACTCCACCTCTTGCGGATTTTGCTTTAGATACTGAGCTAAAATTTCATCGCCGTTTTCTTTCATCGAGCGAAATTTCAGACATCCAAACGGCTTGCCGCCAAATCCCATCCTTTGGTGCGAAAAAAATATGCGTCCCGCGGGCTCTTTTAGCTTCATCATCAGCACGATTACGCCGAAAATCGGCACCAGCAAAGGAAGCGCTAAGAAAATTAACGCCAAATCAAGCCCGCGTTTAAGAGCTAAATTTAAAGGGCTTTTCAGAGAATTTCGTATCGCAAAGAGGCTCGTGCGTGAGGCAAAAATGCTATAAATATCCGCCTGCGTAAAATCGTATGAGCGCAGCACGGGGGTGAATAAAATTTCTTTATTTTCCCTGATGTTGCTCTCGATGAGCTCGTTTAAAGCGCTCGCTTCGAGCCTGCTTCCGCCGATAAACAGCACGTCGTAATCCCTGCCCAGCGCTCTTACATACCCAAGATATGCGCTTTCTAAAACAGCGCTTTCAAACTCCTCGCCCTCGCCTAAAATTTTTGCCCTCTTTTGCCATAAGCCAAATTTAAAAAGCCTCTTTTTCGTTACGAGCTTAAAAAGCGGCAAAACCACCGCCATAAAGGCGAAGCTCAAAATAAAGCTGGCACGCGAAAATTCGTAATTAACTTTGATTAAAGCAAGCAGCGCCAGGCTTAGCAAAAGCCCCAAGAAGCAGCTTTTTACTAAAATTCTACTCTCGTGCCAAAAATCATACCGCCTCGAATAGATCCCCTGATAAAAAAACAAAAATATCATTATGACGTAGGATGGCGCAAAGCCCTGATACCTGCCGATATCCAGCAGCACGCTATCGCCGTAAAGCAGATTTTTAAGCACCACGGCAAGTCCGAAGCAAAGCCAGATGCCGAAAATATCGACCGCCAAGATTATCAAAACGCAGAGTTGCTTTTTCATCCTAGCTCCTATTAAAATCATCTTGCAGGCGCACGATATCATCCTCGCCGGTATAGCTGCCGACTTGAGCTTCGATTAGCACGACGGGGATTTTGCCTTCGTTTGCGAGGCGGTGAACCTCGCCCATTCTAATGAACGTCGATTCATTCTCGCGCAGCAAGAAATTCCGCTCGCCCACAGTCACGGTCGCAGTGCCGCTAACGACGATCCAGTGCTCGTTGCGATGGTAGTGCTTCTGCAGCGATAGCCGCTTGCCGGGCTTAACGACGATGCGCTTGATCTTATAACCGCGCTCATCTTCGAGCACAGTGTAGCTGCCCCATGGGCGGTGCGTCGTTACGTGCACGCGCGCCAGATCGCTACCGCCTAGCTGCTCCACCACCTGCTTTACCTTTTGGGTAGAGCCTTTTTTGCATATGAGCAGGGCGTCTTTAGTATCGACGATAGCGAGATCCTCGACGTCTATGGCGGCTATCGTGCGGCCCGAGCCGATGATGAGATTGTTTTTAGAATTTAGAGCGATATTTTGCTCGCTAGCGGTGTTGCCGTTCGCGTCTTTGGACAGCTCGGTGTCTAAGCTATCAAAGCTTCCCAGATCGCTCCAGCCTATGTCTGCGGGCACGACCTTAGCAAGGCTCGTGCGCTCCATAACTGCATAATCGATGCTATCTGCGGGGATCTCTTGCATATCGCCTAGTTTAATTCTAATCGGATTTTCCGCGTTAGAATTTTCGTGCGCGCGAACGCAGGCTTCGTAAATTTCAGGACTTTGCGCTTTTAGTTCGCCTAAAAATACGCCCGCTTTAAACATAAACATGCCGCTGTTCCAGTAAAAATTCCCCGCCGCTATGTAGCTTTGCGCCGCTGCAAGCTCGGGCTTTTCGTGAAATTTTAATACGTCCTCGCCGCTTGCTTCGATATAGCCGTAGCCCGTATTTGCATCCGCAGGCTTGATACCAAACGTCACCAAAAACCCCTGCTTCGCAAGCTCGCGTGCGCGCAAGACGCTGTTTTTATACGCCGCCTCATCTCTAATTAGATGATCGCTCGGCGTTACGAAAACGATCTCCTCGGCCTTTAAGCTCAAACACGCAAGCGCGATCGCAGGAGCCGTGTTTCTGCCGACGGGCTCGAGTAGAAATTTCACGCCGCGCGCACCCAGAGCCTCAAGCTGATCGAGCGCCAAAAAATACTGCTGCTCGTTTGAGACGACGAGCGTGCGCTCGCATAGTGGGGAGTTTCGCTCGTAGCTCATCATAAAAAGCGAGCGATCGTCAAAGAGGCGCACGAACTGCTTTGGCATAAGCGTGCGGCTGATGGGCCACAGCCTCGTGCCGCTGCCGCCGCTTAGGATTATATTAGTCATTTAGGCCGTCCTTAAATTCCTCATATTTTTTCTCGACGTAGCTTTTGATCTCGGCTTCAAAGCGTGCGCGCGAAAATTTTAAAGAATTTTCTCTGATTTTTGCAGGCTCAAATTTATCATAATTTTGCTCAAATTTAGCTACGGCGGCGAGCAGCTCCTTTGTATTTTGCTCCATAAAATACAGTCCGCCCTCGCCATCGCGCACCGTCTCGCAAGCACCGCCGCGCCCGAAGCAGATCACCGGCGTACCGCATGCCTGCGCCTCTACGGGCGTAATGCCAAAGTCCTCCTCGGCGGCAAAAACGAACGCCTTGGCTCGCCCCATGAGATCCGCCATCGTCTCATCATCTGCGAAGCCCAAAAGCTCGACATTTTTGCCCGCCTTTGATTTTATTTTGGCCATATCGGGCCCGTCGCCGATAACGAGCAGCTTTTTATCCGTCTGCGAAAACGCCTCGACGATGAGATCAATCTTTTTGTACGGTACCATGCGCGAGGCAGTGAGGTAAAACTCCTCTTTGGCTTCGCGCAGAGCAAATTTATCCACGTCCACGGGCGGATAGATGACGTCGCTAGACTTGCCGTATGTTTTTTTGATACGGCGCGCGATGTAATGACTAATAGCGATAAAACAATCAACTCTGTTTATAGTAGATAAATCCCAAAGGCGAATTTTATGCAAAAAGTACCTCGCCAGCATGCCTTTTAAACCGTGATCTAGCCCGCTTTCGTGCAGATACTGATGATATAGATCCCACGCGTAGCGGATAGGCGTATACACGTAAGCGATATGAAGTTGGTTGGAGTGCGTCAGCACCCCCTTTGCGACGGCATGCGAACTGGATAGCACTACATCGTAGCCGCTTAGATCAAACTGCTCGATCGCGAGCGGGAATAGCGGCAGGTAGTTGCGGTATTTATCCTTTGCAAAGGGCAGCTTCTGAATAAAGCTCGTGTGGGCGCACTTGCCTTTTAAAATTTTATCTCTGTCGGCATCGCTTAAAAAGTCTATGAGGCTGTAAATTTCAAAATCATCCCAGATATCGATAAAACTCTCGACGCATTTCTCCGCGCCCGCATATACACTAAACCAGTCGTGAACAAGAGCCTTTTTCATTCCCGCCCCCCCCCATACATCCAAATTAAAGTTTTCTTTAGATTGCTTCGGCATAAATCTATGCCGTATTTTTTAAGCCTAGAGGTATTACAGATGATTTTTTGCGCTTCATCGTTTCGCATAAAGTTTGGATTTTGTACAACTTTGATATCATGTCCCGAAATTTCTCTCATCAAATCTAGTATCTCAACTATACTGCAACCTATACCGGATCCGATATTAAAAATTTGTTCGTCGCAATTTATATGAAGTAATTTTTCATAAATTTTAATTACATCCAAAATATTATTATATTCACGCTGCGGAGTTAAATTTCCAAGCTCGATAATCTTACTTTTTTGTTTAAAGTGCGAAACTATCTTGGGTATCAAAAAATTACTATTTTGCCCGACGCCGGTATAGTTAAACGGACGGGTTATTAAAATGTTAAAGTCATATTCTTTTGCTATTTTCTCCATCTCCCACTTGCTCTTTGCGTACGGAGATAGCGGGTTTGGATTTAGATCTTCGGACAAAATTTGCTCTTTTTGCGCACCATAAATCGAGGCCGAACTTGCCAATATCACTCGTTGCGGTTTAATTTTTAATTCACTTATAGCATCAAGTAAATTTTTACTTCCAGCAAAATTTATATTCTCTATCAGCTCGGGATTGCTGGGCGCAAAAGCTATGGCGGCTAAATGAATAATGAAATCAGCATTAAATTTTAGAGCACTCTTTATGCTATTTATGTTACTAATATCACAATTATTTGTATCTACTCCAAAAATTTCATAACCTAAATTTTCTAAATATTTGCAAAGATAGCGCCCGGTAAATCCATTTGCACCCGTTATTAAAACTTTAGAACTCAAAACCGACCTCTACTTTTTTAAGATCCGCTTTTATCATCATCTCGCAAAGAGCTTTAGCATCGGTGGTCGATCGCCAGTCCAATTCATTGTTTGCCTTAAGCGGATCTCCTATAAGCAAATCCACTTCGGCGGGGCGATAAAATTCCGAGCTAACCTGCACCAAAATATTGCCGTTTTTATCGCGAGCAATTTCATTCTCGCCGCAGCCTTCAAATTTTAACTCAATATCAAGTGTCTCAAAGCTCAGTTTTACAAAATCCCTAACTGTAGTCGTTTTGTTTGTTGCGAGCACAAAGGTATCGGGCTTGTCGTGCTGTAAAATTTTATGCATACCCTGAACATACTCATAAGCATAACCCCAATCGCGTTTGGCATCCAAATTACCAAGAACTAATTTATCGGCTTTTTTTAGAGCAATCTTGGCAGCCGTATTGGTGATTTTTCTCGTTACGAATTCTAGACCTCTAAGCGGGCTCTCATGGTTAAATAATATACCGCTAGAGCCAAAAATACCATAGCTCTCACGATAATTAACCGTCATCCAATGTCCGTAAAGCTTTGCAACTCCATACGGCGAACGTGGATGAAACGGTGTAGTTTCATTCTGGGGTACCGCCTGAACTTTACCGAACATCTCCGACGTACTGGCTTGATAAAATTTTATATTCTTATCTACTATCCTTATAGCTTCGAGTAGATTTAATACACCGAGACCGGTTACGCTCGCAGTATGAAAAGGCTCTTTGAAGCTCACCCCTACAAAACTTTGAGCCGCAAGATTATAAATTTCATCGGGCTTAGTTTGTGAAATTACGCCTAAAATATTAAACGGATCGGTTAAATCCATCTCAATAATTTTTAAATTTTTATCATTTATGATACCAAGCTCGTTTATGCGCCACAAATTTAAGCTAGCCGTCCTTCTGCAAGTACCTACAACCTTGTATCCAAGCCCTAAAAGATACTTTGCGAGATACGCCCCGTCTTGACCGGTTATACCCGTGATCAATGCCGTTTTCATTTCTACTCCTTAAATTTTTTTATATTTTACAGTTTATTAACTAAATTTATAATTTTTTGTACTGATTCTTCTCAGCTAAATATTTTTATATTTTCAAAGCCTTTGATGTGAAGTTCATTTTGTAAATTTTCATCATTTAAAACCATTTGAATCTTGCCTCTCATATCTTCCACTCTATATGGATTAAAATGGATAACACCACCTCCTCCACTAAACTGCTCAATGGCAAACGGAAATAACGGCAGGTAGTTGCGGTATTTATCCTTTGCAAAGGGCAGCTTCTGAATAAAGTTCGTGCAGGCGCACTTGCCTTTTAAAATTTTATCTCTGTCGGCATCGCTTAAAAAGTCTATGAGGCTGTAAATTTCAAAATCATCCCAGATATCGATAAAACTCTCGACGCATTTCTCCACGCCCACATATACACTAAACCAGTCGTGGATAAGGGCTTTTTTCATTGCAAATTCTCCATTATTTCGATAATCTGCTTAGCCGAGCGCTCCCAGCTAAATCTTTTTACATTTTCAAAACCTTTAGTGCGAAGCTCGTTTTGTAAATTTTTATTATCTAAAACCAATTCTATCTTTGCTTCTATGTCATGAATATTTGTTGGATCAAAATACAAAGCACCGCTACCACAGATCTCCGGCAAACTCGTAGTTCCTGAACACAATACCGGGCAACCACATGCCTGAGCTTCAATTGGTGGAATTCCAAAGCTTTCATATAATGATGGAAAAACAAAAGCGATCGCATTCTGATAATAAGCCATTAAGATATTTTCATCATTAATTTGTCCAACAAATCTTACGTATTCGTTACTAGCTATATCGCTTGAACGAAATATTTTTTGATCACAGCCGCCCACTATGTATAATAAAATTTTTTTGTTTTTACTATTGATGTTATTTATAGCTTCAATCAAATTTACTATATTTTTACTCTTAGAGACTGATCCAACATATAAAATATATTCTTCAATATTGCCATTAAAAATATTACTTACTATGTTATTTTTACTTCGAACAATATAACTATTATATACAACATCTATATTGCGATGTAAATTATATATATTTTTATAGTATGATAATATTTCCTGTTTCGTATAATTACTTACCGTAAAAATGAATTTACTATTTTTTATTATCAACGGAATTAGAAATTTATACATATTATGAAATAAAAAAGAATTCCATTCCTTATTTAAAAAAGACAAACTATGTATGACCGTAACTTTATTTTTATAGAATACTGGCGCCATATTGGCTAAATTTAATAACAATGGGTTCTGTCTCTTTACCAAAAACCTTGGTAATTCCAATTGCTCCCATAGATATCCTTGTAAATTTCCAATACAAATTACATCTAGCTCTTTTGCTACATCTATGTGAATGATATTTTTTGGAGCAACGAATCTAATATTATCTTTCAATATCCTTTTAAGCCACAATGAAATTTCAATTGCGAATCTTTGAACTCCAGTGATATTTTGAGTTAAAAACCTAGCATTCACAAACAGCACATCCACCTCCTTTACCATCATCGCCATTTTGGCTCAACAAAAAAGCAAAGAAAAACCAAATTACTATAATCGTATAGCTTGGCATTGCATTAAAATATAAACAGCATCCAAAAAATCCACCCATTAAAACGTTATTATTTATATGCCTATAAATTTTATATAAAAAAAAGGTGAACAATAAGAAAGCCACTGATCCCAACTCGGAGGCTATTTCAATATATATATTATTGGGTACAACTTTTATATCATCATTTTCATAAAATGTTTCCTCCGCCTTATTATAATGATTGTAGTGCTTGGCATAGTTGGAGATGCCTACGCCCAGGATAGGATTATCGATTGCAATCTCTACGCCATTCATTATAAAGCCCATTCTTTCTTTTTTTGATATAGCTCCATTATCAACCGTCTCACTATCAAAAATATTTATCTTAGATAATACATATGTATTAAAGTCCCTATAATGGCTTAATAACATAAATAAGCAGATGATTAAAGGCAAATTTATAATAAAATATTTAATATTTGTTTTAGCGATAAGATATCCATAAAAAAATAATAAAGATAATAATCCCATCGTAGAAAAAGTAGTTATCATAGAAACAGTAAAAAGCCCGGCTAAAAATCTTTTTTTATAAAAGACGGCTAAAACAGTAGATATAAATAAAAATAAACCCATATAATTCCCCTCTAAAAATGTTCCAGAACGAATTAATGTCCAATTTTGCAAAGAAATCAGTTGAGGATCATTTATACCGAAAAGAAGTATCGGTCTGTATTTAAAGATGCCAGCGAGCATCAAATACCAACTATAGAGTGTTGCCGATACTGCTCCGATGAAGAAAAATTTTATATATTTATCTTTTTTTATATTGAATATATTGCGCAATAATATAAAATAGTAGATCGCAAAACTCAAATATATCAATTTCGCCAGACCATCTAAGTCGCCACCAAAACGATATTTTATAGTAGCAATATTATAAGGATATTCCCATAGAATATTAATCAAAAAAGACAAAAGCGCAAGAAATAAAAAAAGAATTAAAATAATATCATATCCTTTTAATTTCATTATATTTTTAGATAATATGATAATAGAAACCATTGCTATCTCAGAAATTTTTAGTGGGAAACCCACATCAACAGTTAAGGCTTGGGAAAATGGAATAAATATAAAAAATATTGCTAGTAAATACTTTTTTAATGAAATAGAAAACATATTTATGCACCGATATCTTTTAAAAATTTTCTTAAAATTTCGAACCATGCTAATTTTAATAAATCATATCCTGAGTTATCGCCATGTTCTATTGCATTGACAAATTCGTCTTTTGTTGTGACTAAATTTATAATACCACTCATATCTTTTATCTGCTCCCACTCTACACTGACGACTTTTAGTCCGCAGGCTAGATACTCGTACATTTTTAATGGATTTATGCTATTTACTAACTCGGGATAATCCTTAACGCTAAAAGGGATTATACCGACTTGGCAATTATATAAAAACTCAGGAATTTTAGCGTATGGAATAGAGCCTAAAATATGGACATTTTTTAGCTTTTTAAGTAAAGATAAGTCTTTTTGCTCCGGACCTATTATAATAAAACTATAATTTGGCAAATTTTTAGCACAGTAATATACTAAATCCACATCAAACCAATCATGTATTGCCCCTACGTAAATTACCCTGGGTTCAGGAATATCTTCAAGCTCCTGCGGCAAAGACCTATCTGCCGCTTTAAAGAAATCAAGATCAATACCATTTGGCACATATTTCATTTTAGATTTATCTTTTATATCGGCATATTTTTCTTTTAAATTTTTTGCCGTATAAATGACTGCATCTACCTTGTTTGCGATATTTATCTCGGCATTAAACTGCACATCAGAAACTGCATTAAAACCTTTTGAATAATCGGCTATCCTTAAAATCGATTTTTCATAAGTTATAGTATCTAGCAAAAAGTCAAACAATGGGCTATCAAACCACAATATATCAACCTCGCCAAAACCTCGCTCCTTTATAAAATTTAATAAATTTGGATACGTAAAATTTTGCCAATTATTTAAAACAAAATTCGACGATAGAAATGGTTTGTTTTGAGGAGTAAAA
Source organism: uncultured Campylobacter sp. (assembly GCA_937990735.1). Classification (GTDB taxonomy): domain Bacteria; phylum Campylobacterota; class Campylobacteria; order Campylobacterales; family Campylobacteraceae; genus Campylobacter_B. The sequence goes on from CALKQT010000039.1 coordinate 9,874, forward strand.
AGGGAGCACGGAACATAATAAAAAATACCGCCCGCACTTTCGCCTCCTTTTTTATAAATTCTTTCCCGCTCTTTTAGCTCATTGCTATTTGCAAAAATTTTATGTATCGGAGAGATGGGATTTGAGATAAAAAGCACCTCATACCCTAGCTTTTCAAACGCCCTGGCATAGTGATGACTACCGACCTGAAACGGCGAAGTATAGTAATTTGCAACGGCCATTAAAACTTTTTTAGACATTTTTCGTAAGCTTCCCGTATCCGTTTGAGTATAGCTCAAATTTACCATAATAAAATTCCCTATTTGCCATATCGATAATCTCCAGGCCGCCCTCTTTTATCTCAAATTTTCTAATAATTTTTACGCCTTTGTATTCTGCGGCTAGGCTTATAAAATTTTCTCCAAAATCCGCCACTTCGCATCTGCATTCCGCAAACATTCCAAATAATCCGATCGCCCCTTCGCCCCAACTATTTTGTTCCAAATCGCCTATAATCGGCACGTTGTGAGCCTTGACGCTTCGAAATTCATTTCTTCTGCCGGGGAGCGGCGTATAAAGATAGGTGCCGGGATCTCTCGCTATATCCAGCCCGTCTATCCACAGCTCGTAGCCTAGCTTATCGTTGTGCGTATGCCCGCCGTGACCCCTTTGCCCAAGCGGCGTAGCACAGACGGCGAGGTAAAATTTGCTGGATTTAAAGATAAAAATTCCGCTGTTCGGATAAAATATATTTTTGATCTCTTGCGAATTTGGAATTTTAAATTCCATACTTTTTCGGTGCGGCAGTTCGCTAAATTTTAAGTCCGAAGTGACCTGGCTTTTGTATGTTTTATCGACTGCTTGCAGCGTGCGCCCAGCAAGCGAGCGGATAAAGCTCCGCTCAAAGCGCATATCGTTTTTAAATATCTCATCGTCAAAAATTCCGCCCATGCAGCTAATTAGCGTGGAGTGATTTAAGATATTCTCATCCCAAAACGGCTCGTCGCCGCCCTCAAAGCCGCTTAAATTTAGATATTTTCGCGCAGCTTGTTCGTTGCTCAAAAACTCGCCGTTTGGACTAAATTTAAAAAACCTGCCGCTGTCGTTATCGCCGAATTGCGGCACTTCGCCGTTTGGTTTTGTAATGTCTGCGGTAAATCTACCGATTTTATATAGCCTGTCTGCGAACCACTGCGGCAGCGATATTTGTCCGTTTAAAATTTTAAATTCCTGCTCGTTTGGCGGCATGAGTTTTGGCTTTTTGCGCCAAAGCTTTGCGTCGTAATTTTTTAGCGATGAAATTTTTTCGCTTTTTAAACCCAGTATCAGAGCCGTAGTATACGCCATTAGCTCGCCGCTTAAGCGATGATAGCTCGTAGAACTCTCGAAATCTCCGCCGTCTTCGTAAAATTCCTTTTTCATTTCGCTGATTACTTCTTGCACGGCAAATGCCAGCCACGCGTCCGTCTCGCGGCTCCCGTGCAAATACGCGCACGCATACAGTAGACCCACAATATCACTTAGATAGTGATTTGACGTAAGATGCGGCGAATACTCCAGATTATTTACGATATGAAGCGCATGCTCGTAGACGCTATTTGAAAAGGTCTGCTTGAAATTTTGATCTAAAATTCCGCCCTCATCCATCTGGCAAAACATATCGTAAGCCGCCAGCATGTTGGCGACCCTGATACCCACGTCCATCGTGCAGGTCCAATTTACACCCATTCGAGGCGGATTGTTGCGGATAAAATCTAAAATTTGGTTTTTAAATTCTTTTAAATTTTGCTCTTTTAAACTCGGATCCACCATCGCAAAAATAGCAAGCTGCGGCAAGTGTTGAAGCCTCGCAAGCTCCCACGGCACCTTTATATCGCTACCGGGCCTATGGGCTATACGCTGATCTTTGTACCATTTTTTTTCATCCCACCGAAAGCCGCTTTTAAAATCCTTTTGCCAATCAATCGGCTCGTAGCCCTCTAGCGCGCTCGCGGGCGCCGCGACGTTCATATCGTACCTGTAGCCCTCAATCCCGAGCGCCGCGCTATCATAGCTATTTTTTACCCACCCGCTACCGAGCAGATCAAATTTATGCTCCAGGTACATTTTAGATAGATATTTTGCGGCATCCGGATCGATATTTGACAGGTCGAGCTCTTTTATATTTATGTAGCTATTTTTTATGATCGGAATGTTAAAATTTATGCGGGTACCATTCTTGATATGCATCCACTTTTGAAGACCATTATTAATCTTTCTAAATACCTTAAAAAATACTTTTTTAATCGTCTCTCTAAAACCAATAACTTTTATCTTTTTAAAATAGTATAATAACATCATTCTGCTATACCGACAAATGATTTTTTAAGTACAAAAGACAACCTAAGCATATATAATATAGACAATAACAAAGATATAAAAATTTTATCTATCATGCTAAAATCATAATAACTTTTAAAAAAAAAGATTATGCATGGGATAATGAGTTGAACACAAAAATACAAGTAGCCTATAAAAAATTTTGGTTTTATCATTTTTGCAACAATTAGAAAAGATAAAAAATTTATGAATGAAATGAATGCAACAGAATAAACAAGTATTAAAAAATTAGAAAAATAAGAGCTCATAGTTAATGTAACGATGGAAAGTATACATACAGAAATTTCTATATAAGAGCAATACTGATTTTTGCTAGAAATATTTATATTTAAAGCCAATATTCTGGAAATAATATAAAAATACCCGCTAATCAAAAAAGCTAACAGAGAATTTTTAAATTCTATGTACTTTTCACCGGCGAATATTGATATAATTTGTTCAGAAAATATAATAAAAATGGACATTAAAAAACCAAATAATAATATTATTATAAAAAACATTCTTTGATAAGATATAAAAAAATTATTATCGACATGATGCTTAAAAAACTTTTGTGAAAAAAATAAATAAAAGGGCTCAAATAATAAAAACAACATTGATGCCATTTTTTGATAGACAAAAAATGTACCAATCAAATTTTGATTAAATGAAAAAATATTCATGATAATTTGTGGCGCAAAAGAGGTTAAATATACACAAAGATTTCCAGGTAATATTTTTAATGAAAAAGTAGATATCTCTCGAATTATATTAAAATCTATACAAAACATCCATTGTCTAACAATTAAAATAAATACTGTAGTATATGAAAGCAACATAGAGTATATAATATATTTTGAATCTATTGAATTATTAAAAATGCTTTTTAATAAGAAAAAGTAAAAAACAGTAAAAATAACTTTTAATACAACAATTATGCCATAATGGAAATCTTGTTCTAAGAATCTTTTTTTACATTGCATTAGATATAATATAACATCAAAAAATGATAACAATATAAAAGCGAAAAATAGTAAAAAATCTAGATCTAAAAAATATTTTAATACGATAATAAAAACAAGGCCAAGTACGGTATGTAGTATAAATGTAAAATTTATAATACTAAAAAAAAGCCTATCTTGTTTTATTTTATCCTCATGTTTATAGTAGTATTTTGTGTATCCCGATTTTATCTCTAATGAGCAAAAAAAGGACGCAAAGGTATAAACTATTATATACATATTATATCTTCCCATTTCACTCACACTAAAATAATGTGCCAAATATGAGAAAAATATAACATTTGTTCCTTTTTCAAGGATTAAAAAAAATATATATATCGATACTGTCCTAAAAGATCTATTTAGCATTTTTTTATACAAACTCTGTATTATATTTTTTATCTTGTTCAATTAAATCTTTTGTATATCTTTTAAATCTCATTATACTATTAACATATTTGAGTAAAATATATAGTTTATATTTAAATGGCTTAATTGGGAATTTCCACATATAACCCACTTTCATAACCGAACCGAATCTCTCTTTAAACCTTTGTACTCCAAATATTGGACTATCTTTTTTCACATTAATTCTAGCTCCTACAAAGACATATTCATCAAGCCCTTTTGCTTTCATATCGTTAATGATTTGCCAATGCATCAATGTTAAAGCTCCCTGATGAGGTCTTTCAATACTACCCCCATACAAATAATATGCTTTTTTATTATCCAATCCAATAATAGCACCCCCTTGGATTGCTCCACGATATTCTGATACATAAAATTCCAAATTACCACCCACCCCTCTTAGTTCATTATCTATACTTTCTGAGGCAGACTCAAAACCACGCCTTAGCATAGTACAATCTATCATATTTAAAACATCGTTTTTGTATTGAATGCCTTTATTAATTCGCACACCATCTCTTTGAGCTTTGCTTATGGCATTTCTATGCTTTTGATGTATGTTTCTAAAAAGGATATTTTTGTCCTGAAGTAAATTTACTGGCAAAGAACCAAATTTACAGTATATAGCGCCATCCGGAACCGCATTAAAAACAACATTGCTGGGTGCTCTTAATATAAAATCAACATATTTTAATTCTTTTGCTATTTTCTCTATGACTTTATTTAAAAAAACTTTTTCATCGCTAAGCAAGACGTTATTATTTATATATATTGTCTCAGAAGGGAAAA
>CALKQT010000040.1 GCA_937990735.1 uncultured Campylobacter sp.
TATCGATCGCGCGATCGCGCGCCGTAGCCGACACAAAACTACACTCTCAATCGCAAAAGCTTACGTGCCGATCGCGTCTTTTAGGCTCTGTGCGCACAAACCCGCATCCTTTAGCTCGCGCAAAATTTCGCCCATCGGCTCCTCTTTGAAAACGTCAAGTATCATCGCGTCCGCGTCCAGCTCAGCATAGCGCAGGGCGGGCTCGCTGAAGTTTTTAAGCTCTTTAAACCGCCGCTCACCCCGCCTGGCAAATCCGAGCCGAACCTCGTTCGGGCTAAGGCTCAGCACGTCGCCATCGCGAGCGAAATTATACACGCTAAAGCCGTAAAGCTGCGGATCGGCGGCTCTTGCGCGCACGCCCAAAATTTCCTCCAGCCGCGCCTTAGTGCCGCCTAGATCAAGCCTCGTTTGCAGCGCGATCTTGCCGCCCGTGTCGAGCCGCAAAAGCGCCAAAAAAGAAGCGAAGTCCTGCGCGATGATGTTTTGCTCGTCGCATTCGACGTCGATGTAGGCGACCGCAGGCTGTTCGCTCGTGCGGTAGTCCAGGCACAGGTACCAGTGTCCGTCGCCGCTGAAGGGCACCAGCCCGTCAAGCTCGAAGCTCACGCACTCGCGCTCCTCGCCCCAGCTAAAGCGCGTAAGCGACGGATACGCCTCGCCGATGCCGCTGATAGCGTCCAGCGGGTAGCCCTCTAGCTCGTAGCGCAGGTAGCCGCCGTTTTGGATGCTCAGCATCATGGTGAGCTCGCGCGGCAGGGCGCGCCCTAGCTCCTCTTCCGCGGCTCGCAGCGCCTCCGGCGTGAGCGGGTCTTGTAGATAGGGCAGGTAGATCGGCCTGCGCCAGATGTTTTCAAGCTCATTTGCGTTCATTTTCACTCCTTTAAATTTGCGGGTTAAAATTTCAAGCGAGCCTCAAATTTAAGCTCGAATCCGAAATCTCAGTTATAAAATTTTAAAATTTTGCGGCGCCGATTTTTCACGGCCCGCTCGCTATATTCGGCGCGTCTGCAACTATTCGGCTCGTCTTTCGGCAGTTTAAATTTA
>CALKQT010000041.1 GCA_937990735.1 uncultured Campylobacter sp.
TTTGCTTCTTTTAAGAATTTTGTTTCAATAGGATTATAGATTAAATCTATTGCTATTTTAAAATTTTTTAAAATTTCTTTACTTTGAAATTTTGCGGCGCATTTTACGAAAATTTCATTTAAAATACATTTAATATGCGCCGTGATTTAGATCCCAATCGATCTCTCCCAGACCGTGCACGCGCAGATATTCGTTGCATCTGCTAAAATGCCTGCAGCCGAAAAACGCCCCTCCTGCAAGCGGGCTAGGATGCGCGGCGGTTAAAATTAGATGCTTCTGCGCATCGATCAGCACCGATTTTGCTTTGGCAAAATTTCCCCACAGCATAAAGACTAAGCTTTGCCGCCTCGCGCTTAAAATTTTAATCACGGCGTCGGTAAAAATTTGCCAACCAAAGCCACTGTGTGAGTTTGCGCGGTTCGCGCCCACGCTAAGGCTCGCATTAAGTAGCAGCACGCCCTGCTTCGCCCAGTAGCTCAGATCGCCGCTAGCAGGCTCGCTGATACCCAGATCACTCTTAATCTCTTTGTAGATATTTACGAGGCTAGGCGGAATTCGCACGCCGCGCGGCACCGAAAAGCTAAGCCCCATCGCCTGATGCGCGCCATGGTAGGGATCCTGCCCCAAAATCACCGCGCGCACCCGCTCAAACGGAGTTAGATTGAAGGCATTAAAGATCAAATTTCCCGGCGGATAGACGATCTCGCGCCCCTTTGCAGCGAGCAGGTTTTCTTTGATCTTCGCAAAATACTCGCTTAAAAATTCCTCCCTAAGCGCCTCTTTCCAGCCGCTCTCAATCCTCACGTCGTCTAAATTTATCTGCATGCCGGTCCTTTAAATTTAATGAATTAACGCTCTAATTTTACAATAAATTTTAAAAATAGTATCGCTCGCACGCGCCGCTGCAATCAAAGGCGGATCGCCCGCGCTCTCGCGCCGCAACCGATCCCACCGATTTATAGGCGCCGCTACACGATCACGATCAAAAGCGCCATAAAAAACAGCAGGGCGATCGTCTTTTTATTATCGTTAAGCAAGCTCTGCGGGTAAAAAGCAAACAAAATCGCGTAGGCAAAAAGCGCTATTGCGAACTCCCACGGGTTATTATCTCTGAATTTTAACCTATAAGCGACCCGAAAGCTATATGCGAAAGCAGCGATAAAATTTGAGCCGGTTTCATTCTGTCTTTGCGATCTCCTATTTTATGTAAAACCCGCTATATCGTTATTTTATCTACTTTGATAAACGTCCGTAAGACTAAAGTCCAATTTTTCAAATTTTTAAATTTTATCCCAAAGCTTTTAAATTTATTTTTCAACGACGATATCAATCGGCCGTAAGTAAATTTAGCGCACGCTATTAATACCCCATTTTATTTATTTGAACTATATTAAGTTCCGGATAAAAAATAACCTCGTGATCATAATCGTCCGGCTGTCCCCATTCGTGCTCTTTTTTGTGCCATATTCGCCTTTTATCATTCACTATTGCCGTTATATTTAAATTTTTGATCGAACCATATATCAAATACTCCCGACTGCCGGCATAATGATAAGACGGCATCGCCCACGATAGTTTAAATTCGTGCAAATTTGTAGTTTCAGCTATGCAATCGGACTTGGAAACAAACTCGTAGCCCTCTTGCAGCATTTTTTGTTGCGTCAAAATAAAAGGCTTATCCGCCTTTATAAAATGCGCGTAACAGATACAAGTCTGTATTTTTTCACTACACGATAAAGGAGGACTTTTTTTGCGATAGATAAGTAAAGTTTCTCCCTTTGTATTTGTTAAGGCTTCAAATTTAGCCAAATTTTTATTTTCTATATATGAAAAATCCGTATTAATGGGTGAAAATAGAAAGGCTATAAACAAAACAAACAATATCAATGCCGCAAACGGTAATATCAATGCTGCGAGTATGACGATCTTGATGGCTTTCCACAATGTTTTTAATATATTTACTGCTTGCATTATAATCTGCCCCCTCTCTATTTTAAAATTTACTGCGGTATTTATAAACCGGTCCGCCGATCTTATCGGCTTTAAAATTTCATCGCGCAGGCTTGCTTCTAAGGCCATAATACGGATAATCCATCGCCGCAGCGGCAGCTTCGCGCGCAGAGACGCCTGCGAATTTCTCGATCACGCAAAGACCAAGCTCTATGGAGCTGCTTACGCCGCCAGCAGTGATGATCTCGCCTCCTTCGGGCAGGCTTTCGCGCACGAGCCGCTCGTGCACCACGTCCGCGCAGTAAGGCGCCAGCAGATCGTAGCAAAACGGATGCGTAGTCGCGCGCCTACCTCGCAAAAACCCCGCTGCGCCCAGAAGTAGCGAACCGGTGCAAACGCTAAACTTATACTTCGCATCGCGCGCGGTTGTGAGCCACGAGATGAAGCCCGCATCGTCTTTAAGGCGTCGCGTCGCCATACCGCCGGGCACAAAAACCGCATCAAAGCCGCCTAGATCCGTCGTAATCTCGCCCGCATCGATCGTAAGGCCGCCGCTGTCCGAAACTTGCCGCTCGCGCGAGCAAAACCTCATCTCAAGCTGCGGGCGGACGGCTTTGAGCCTTAGCATACAATCGTAAAATCCCACAAAATCGAGGTGTGTCTGTCCGCCAAACATCACAAGCGCTAGATTTTTCATAATCCGTCCTTTAAAATTTATCGCTCGCCTATGAGCTTTCGACGCGGCGCCGTTAAAATTTTCAGCGCTGCAGCCGCAACGAGCGTCTGTTTAAAACGCCCGTTTAAATTTAGCGACCGAATGCCCGCTCGGCTAAAATTTTAAAATTTCATCCTGTCGGGCAGCAGAAATTTTACCGCCCGCGAATGAAATTTCAGAAGCGATTTAAAATTTGCGCGCCTTTTATTCCGCTTTACTCAGACCTGCAAAAGCCCACACGCCCGCATAATGCAGCCTTTTTGAAACATTCTCAAATTCCAAATTCCAAATCCCCTCGTCGTATTTCCATTCAAACGGCGTTTTGTAATTCGTCCAAATTTCATACGCGCGTTCGTTTAGCCGCTCAATCAACGCAGAAATCCCTAAATTGCCGCCCGCTATCTCCATCATCAAATGCCAGTTATCCAAATTGGCGGGATCTTCGGTGTGGATGGATTTTTCGCGCGGCAGATAATACACAAAATCGCCCGTATCGAAGGGGAAGAGGGTATGACACAGCGCAATGCCGTAAATTTTTTGAGCGAATACGGTCGGAAGCTGCTCGTCCGAATAGCCAAAAGTAGAAACGTACAAAAAGCTACGCAAAATGCTCGCTAAATTTCTACAGACCGGCGCAAAGGCGTATTTTTGCATGCCTGCTGCGTTAAGGCGCCGTTTCGAATAAAACTTATGGCGCTATCGATCTCTTTTCTTCTTGCTTGCACGTATTTTATCTTTTTAAATCGCCAAGCTTGCAAAAGCTGCAAAGAATTGTCGATAACTCGCAGATGCTTATCTCTTTTTTCATTTGCCATGCCGCTTAGCTCCGCGATCCTCGCAACGGCCTGCCTCCAAAACGGAATTAAGGTCTCCACCCATCCCAAGTAGCTAAGATAAAGCGCGCTCGGCTCCTCTTTTTCAAAAGCCGCTCTCATCTGCGTAAGTTTTATCATCGCAAGCCCCTTATATCAAAATTTTACTTCGCTCGCTACTCCTCGCCAGGCGTCTTCTCGCCGCTTGCCATGCAGCTTTGGAATATAAATTTATGCTCCTGCGGCAGCGCGTCATAAATTTTACCCGCAAGCTCGCGGATCTCCCAAAGTGCCGCCTTGCTAGAGCGCAAAGCGAGGAAGTTTTGCAAGCTGCGTGCGTTTATACTCCAGCTAAGCTCGCTCTTGTAGCACTCGGGCAGGCAGTATTTGGCGATATCAAGGCTGATTGGAGTTTGTAAGATTATGCGCAGGTTTTCAAGAGCCGCGATACTTGCATTATCGACCGCTTCGTTGCCGGTAAGCACGATGTATCGCGCGGCGTTTTCGAAATCCCCTTGCGCGAAACTACCCTCGCCGCGCAATTCTTTGAGAGTGTAGCGCGTGGATTTTACGCTAAGGCTTGCTAGGCGGTGGCGCGCCAGCTCCTGAAGCAGCGCGCGGGAGATGCCGCTGATGTAGAAATTGTAGTAGAGGTGCTCGAGCGTGCTTGAGTGCTTGAGCTGGTTGCCGACGCGGTCAATGAGCGCTAGGTCTTTGGCGCCGCCGCAATCGCCGCGCTCAAAGCTCTGCCAGCAGGTGCGGATGGCGTTTGAGCAGACCCAAAGCGGAGTGAAATTTAGAAGTTTGACTTGCATGTTTTGCCTTTGGTTTTAAAATTTTTGGATGATTTTAGCGTTTCGGGACTTAAATTTAGCAGGGCTCGGCATTTGTATTTTAAAATTTACATTCATCAAATTTACCTTGCACCGGGATACAAGGTAAATAAAATGAACTTAAGTATAAGGCGTAAGAGATATTTTAATATTGAATTAATACTAAAATACTATTTTGTTCCCGAGAAAAACTTTTTATCCTCATTAAACTTATAAATTTCTTTAGCATTTTTACAATTCTTATAGGCGTTGCTATTTTCGTTTAATTTATCAAAATCGCATTGTTTGAAAACTTTTTCTGCCTCATCGGGATGATTTTGATAGTATTCTAAAGATTTAACCTCCGTATTATCGCAACCCACCAAAAAAGCAGCGAACGTAAGCCCCCAGAGGAACATTTTAGGATTTTTCATTTCATTCTCCTTGTTTGAAATTTATCGGTATTTTACTATCCGTTTACTTTAAAAATTTTGAATTACTGCAATCCCATCCTGCGCGGCAAATAAATTTAACGAAACCAAAATACCGCCCTTAAGCTACATTTCGCTAAGATTGCGGCTAAATTTTAAAAAAGGTGCAATATGAATGATAAATTTAGCAAAATCGGCTTTATTCTCGCAGTCGCAGGCAGCGCCGTAGGGCTCGGTAATGCGTGGAAATTCCCCACTTTAGTAGGCACCAACGGCGGCAGCGCCTTTATCTTGCTATATCTTTTGCTGACGCTTTTGGTTAGCTTCGTGATTTTTTTAGCCGAGATCGTCATCGGCAGACTAAGCGAAAGTGATCCGGTGCGCGCATTTGAAAAGCTCGCGCCCTCATACAAAGGCGCATGGAAATACGCGGGATTTTTTATGATTAGTGCGCTTTTGATCTATGCTTTTTACAGCGTCGTAATGGGCTGGATCCTAAAATACGTGGTCTCAAGCGCTTTTTATCTGCCAAAAAGTATAGATGAAAGCGGCGCAGCGTTTAAAGCGCTTTTAGGTAGTGATTTTTTAAGCGCAGCGGTGTGCTTTACCATAGCGTCGGCATTTTGCTTTTTCATCGTATCTAAAGGTGTCAAAAGCGGCATCGAGCGGCTTAATGTCTGGATGATGCCTGCGCTATTTATTTTGCTGGTTTTAATGCTAATTTACGCCGCGAGTTTCGATGGATTCGGACGTAGCGCAAAATTCTTACTGGTACCTGACTTCTCTAAGCTTAATAAGGATAGCGTTCTTTCGGCGCTAGGACTTGCATTTTTTACGCTTTCGCTGGGCGTTACTACGATTATGACCTATGCTGCAAGCCTGCCTGCGCGCACCAATATCCTAACCTCAAGCATAAATATCGTCTGCATTAATGTCTTAATCGGCGTGATGATGGGGCTTATCGTCTTTACTTTCATCTTTGAATTCGGCGGCGATCCCAAAGCGCAAGGTCCTGGGCTAGTGTTTGTCTCGCTGGTGGTGCTTTTTTCAAAGCTCGGTGCGATCGGAAATATCCTAGCCTTTTTATTTTTCACCTCGCTGTTGTTCGCGGCGATTACTTCTGCAATTTCGATGCTGGAGCCTGCGATTTATTATCTCGTAAACTCCCGCAATCTAAGCCGAAAGCGCGCTTCACTTTTAGTTTTTGCCGTGACGTATGTTTTAGGGATATGCTGCATTTTGGGTTATTACAGGGGCACGAGCGAATATTTTAGCCTAGGTGGCAAGAGCTTTTTTGACGTGCTTGATTACCTAACCTCAAATATTCTGATGCCTCTTAGCGGCATAATTGTGGCGATTTTCGTAGGGTTCGTGATCAAAAAACGAGCCGTCGAAATTCTACTGCGCCCATATATGGGACGAATGGGCTTTAAGCTGTGGTATTTCGTGCTGTTGCGCTTCGTGGCGCCAGTCGCGATCGTAGTGATCGCGCTCAATCAGCTAAAAATTTTAAATTTTTAAATTTTGCAAAGCGGATGGATAACATGGAAGTTAAAATTTGGCGCTAAAGCAGTCTAAAAACGACGGGCAAAATTTCATAGCGAGCCTCGCGGCGATACGTTGGCCTTGCGGCGATAGTTTAAATTTCATGTTCAGATAGAGGAAGGTCAAAGTATGTAACGACAATCAGCTTTTGGCGCGACCGCGATAACCCGCGCGGCAACCTGCGTAAGACCGCGGCAAAGACGCCGTAGCGCAGCCGCGTCTGATCACGCCGCGGAATTTTAAAATTTAGCGCCAAAGCGGCCCAAAGTAGCGAGCCAAATTTCATAGCGAGATGCGGCGGTAGTTTGGAATTTTAAAATTCCACGGCTTTAAAATTTAAAAATCATCGGAGCGAAAATGAACGATAAATTTAGCAAAATCGGCTTCATACTTGCCGTCGCAGGCGGCGCGGTGGGGCTTGGCAACGCATGGAAATTCCCCACCCTCGTGGGTCAAAACGGCGGCAGCGCCTTCGTGCTTTTGTACCTCGCGCTCACGCTGGGCGTGGGCTTTAGCATATTCCTAGCCGAGATGGCACTAGGCAGGCTGAGCGGGAGGAATCTACCGAGCGCGTACGAGACGCTGGCACCGCGCGGCGGACGCAAATGGCGCGCAGGAGGCGTTTTCATCGCGGGCGGCATGCTGGTGCTGTCCTTTTACCTCGTCATCCTCGGCTGGGTGATCCGCTACATATTTTTGGGCTTTTCTCCGCTGCCCGCAACCGCCGAGGAAGCGGGCGCCGTCTTTGACGATCTCATCTCGCATTCGCTAGTCACGAGCCTCGGCTTTTACGCGCTTGCGCTCGTGCTGACGCTATCCGTCGTCGCGCGCGGCATCAAAAGCGGTATCGAGCGGCTAAACGTCGTGATGATGCCGCTTCTTTTCGTGCTGCTGCTTGCGATGCTTGCGTATGCGTGCACGATGCAGGGCTTCGGCGCGGCGGCGAAATTTCTTTTCTACCCCGACTTCGGCAAAATCACCGTTAACTCCGTCCTCTCCGCACTCGGGCTCGCGCTCTTTACCCTGTGCGTGGGCGTCGGCTGTATCGCGGCATACGCGGCGTCGCTTAGCGAGGGTGTGCGGCTGGTGCGCAGCTCGGTAAACATCGTATTTATCAACATCGCGATCGGGCTGATGATGGGGCTCATCGTCTTTACCTTCATCTTCGAATTCCGCGCCGATCCCGCGCAGGGTGCGGGGCTTGTATTCGTTTCGCTCACTACGATGTTTGCAAAAATGGGGCTAGCGGGGCAGGTGCTTGAAGTCGCGTTTTTCGTCTCGCTCTTTTTCGCGGGGATCACGAGCGCGGTTTCGATGATCGAGCCCTTCGTCTTCTATCTCATCGGAAGATTTAAAATTTCGCGTCTGCGCGCAGTCTGCATCTCGGGGTGCGCCGTAGCGGTGCTAGGCGCATGCTCGCTGCTATCGATGCACGCGGATTATGCGAGCAGGTTTAAGCTTTTCGGCGCGAGCTTTTTTGACTGCTTGGACTTCGTAAGCTCAAACGTCATGCTGCCCCTCGGCGCGCTAACCTCGGCGATATTCGTGGGCTTTGTTATGGATGCACAGCGCCTGCGCGGGCTTTTCGGCGCCGATATGGGAGAGCTTGGATTTAAAATTTGGTACTTTTCGCTGCGCTTCGTAGCGCCCGTCGCAATCGTGATCATAATGGCAAATCTGCTGTTTTTCGGCGGGAAGTAGGAAGCGATTCGGTTAAATTTAAAAGCGGCATAGGTTTAAATTTAGCCCTCTTTGTGTGAGCTTAAATTTAAAAAGGTCGCTTAATATCGCAGCCCGTTAGGCTCGTATTTTTAACTAGCGTTTTGCTAAAGGAGTAAATTTTGAAAGCTCTTAAATTTCTATCCAAAGTCCTAATAGCCGCGCTCGGCATTTGTGTGATCGTCGGCACGCTTAATTACAGCGGGTTTAGCTTCAGCGATCTAAAATGGCTTAGTAAAGATGAGATGGTACAAAATTTCGTACAGGACGAATTGGAAAATTATTATTATGAAGGGAAGTCCAAATACAATAAACTTTACACCATAGATACCAACTTAACATTTCACGAAGCTATTTCTAAAATCAACGAAATCTTTGAAAATCATTCAAATGACAAGGACTTTAATTTAATACATGATTTAAATTCTTCACTCCCTTTTAGAGATATTACAGACGAAATGGTATCGGATGAAAAAATCCCATGGACTTTTTCAGATTTTATCTACCACCATACTGTCAATAATGTCGATGCGGGAGATAATTACACGTATAGACCATTTGAAGGCAATAGAAAAATAGACTATGAAAAAGAAAAAGGTAAAGTGATTATTCTAGATCAGCATTATTCATCAAATATTTATTTATCAGATACTTTCACCATAAAAGAATGCCGTAAAGAAACATCGTTTATTGATAGAATACTGGGCGAAAGCCAATTTTGTATGAAATTTATAGCGATAAAACGTATCCCCAATGAGTATGAGCCGAGCAAGCGGTATCGTGACGATCCAAATTTTATATTCAATAGCACGAAACGGGATTTTGATGTGTTTTTAAAAAATATAGATTCCGAGGAAAGCTGCCTCGGTATTATTGATTGCTATGAGGCTAGATTAGACAACCACGGAAGCAGATATATAGGATTTATGAAGCTTTTTGAGCTTATGAAATGATATGATGTTGGCAGTATTATATTAATTTGAAGTAACGATATCAAGCGCCCTAGCTCCGTGCGTAGCAAAACATAAAATTCCTCGTAAAATTTTACGCTTGACATCTTACGAATAGATTTTACCGAAGTAAAATTTTATCGGACGGCGCCGCACCTCGTGCTTCGAGCGCAAAACGTTTAGCAAATATCGCGATAAATTTAAACTTATAATAGTGGAGTTTGAAAAAAAGACGCGCCGCTTTGAAAGCGCGTACGAAGCTACGTGGCGGCATTTGTGGCAAGCGGTGCAAGCCATATCGCTAATTTAGAGCAAAATTTTAAATAAGGCTAAATTTAAGAAATTTAGCCGTTCATTATCGATAGCAACTCGGTGTTGTCTTTGGTTTTTAGCATCTTGGCGTATAAAAATTTCAGCGCCTCGACGTCGTCCATCGTCGAGATAGCCGAGCGTAGCGCCCAGATCTTTTGCAGATTTTCGCTGCCTTGCAAAAGCTCCTCTTTGCGCGTGCCTGACTTGGTGATATTGATCGCGGGGTAAATTCTACGATCCGAGATGTTGCGATCGAGGATGATCTCGCTGTTGCCCGTGCCTTTAAACTCCTCGAAGATCACGTCGTCCATTCGCGAGCCGGTCTCGATGAGTGCGGTAGCGACGATGGTAAGCGAGCCGCCGTTTTCGATGTTTCGCGCCGCACCGAAGAAGCGCTTCGGCTTATGCAGGGCGTTTGCGTCCACGCCGCCGCTTAGGACTTTGCCGCTGCTAGGCGTGACGGTGTTGTAAGCGCGCGCGAGGCGGGTGATGCTATCGAGCAGGATGACGACGTCCTTGCCGTTTTCGACGGCGCGTTTTGCCTTTTCGATGACGAGCTCGGCGACGCGGACGTGGTTGAACGCGGGCTGATCGAAGGTCGAGCTAAACACTTCGCCGCGCACGCTGCGCTCCATATCGGTCACCTCCTCTGGGCGCTCGTCGACTAGCAGCACTAAAAGCTCGACCTCGGGGTGGTTGCGCGTAATGCCATTGGCAAGCTCCTTCATCAGCTCCGTTTTACCGCTACGCGGAGGCGCCGTGATGAGCCCGCGCTGCCCCTTGCCGATCGGAGTGAAAAGATCGAGCACGCGACCGGTAAGGCGCATAGGATCGTATTCAAGCTTGAGCTTTTCGGTCGGGAAAAGCGGCGTGAGATTGTCAAATAGCGGGCGCTCTCTGGCCTCTTGGATGGATTTGTAATTGATCGCCTCGATCTTTAAAAGCGCGTAGTACTTCTCCTGATCCTTCGGCTCGCGCACCTGGCCCGTGACGATATCGCCGACGCGCAGGGCGAATTTGCGGATCTGGCTGAGGCTCACGTAGGCGTCGTTGGCGCTGTCGCTTAAATTTGAATCTATGCCGCGCAAAAAGCCGTAACCCTCGGCGGTAACCTCCAAAATCCCTGTAAAAAGTATGAAGCCGCCCTGCTTCGTCTGCATACGTAAAATTTCAAAAACGAGCGCTTGGCGGCGGAATTCGCGCGGGTTCTCGACGCCTAGCTCGTCTGCTATGGCGATGAGATTTTCAAGATCCATCGAGCGGAGCTCCTCGATCTGGTAGCCCTCGACGGGAACGTGCGTTTTAGCGTAAGTTTTTCTGCCGTTTTGATTAGAATTTGAAACGGCGGTCTGAGCGGAATTTTGATTTGTATTTTCCATTTGTCCTCTTAGAGTGTGAAGTTATTAAATTTGGTTTTAAAAAAAGTTGCGAAATTTAAAAATTTAGTTTTCTTTATAAGCACCGAACCTTAAAATTTTTTGTTGCCTTCTGCTGATGAGCTCGTCTATGCTAAGATCGTCTAGCTTGTGCAACTCGGTTAAGACGTAGTTTCCAAGCGCTTTTATCGCGCCGTCCTTATCCCTGTGGGCGCCCGTTTTGGGCTCTTTGATCACGTCGTCGATCAAGCCCAGCTCTTTTAGCTCCTCGGCGGTGATTTTTAGCGCCTTCGTAGCGGCTTCGCTCTTGCTTGGATCGTTCCACAAAATCGCAGCACAGCCCTCGGGAGAGATAACCGAAAAAATTGAGTTTTGAAGCATCGCCAGCCGATCGGCCACGCCGATAGCCAAAGCTCCGCCGCTGCCACCCTCGCCTATAACGACGGCGATCGTAGGGGTTTTAATATCGCTAAACTCATATAGATTTCGCGCGATTGCTTCGCTTTGACCGCGCTCCTCGGCACCAAGCCCCGGATATGCGCCTGGAGTGTCAATCAAAAACAAAATAGGAAGGTTAAATTTCTCAGCAAGTTTTGCTACGCGCAGTGCCTTGCGATAGCCCTCCGGATGGGGCATGCCGAAATTGCGCTTCAACTTATTTTTGGTGCCGCGACCCTTCTGCTCGGCGATTACGGTGATTTTGCGGTTACCCATAATGCCCAGATAGCACACGATCGAAGGATCGTCCCTAAAAGCGCGGTCGCCGTGAAGCTCCCTAGCGTCTTGCAAAAGCGCGCGAATATAATCAATCGCGTAAGGGCGATCTGGGTGGCGCGCAAGCTGAAGCCTTTGATATTCGTTTAAATTTTTATAAACTTTGGAAATTTCTTTTTCGAGGTTCTTATTTAAAATTTCGACCGCGTCCTCATCACCGCGAATTTTAGCGGCGGTGATGTCCTCGTCAATCTGCTTTATAGACTTTTCGAAGTCCAGATAGCTAGCCATTAATCTACTCTTTTGAAAATAAGCGATGCGTTCGTGCCGCCGAATCCAAAATTATTGCTCATGACGCAATCGAGTTTGGCTTTTCTAGCGACGTTTGGCACATAGTCCAAATCGCAATCTGGATCTTTTGAAATTTGATTTATCGTAGGCGGTATGATGCCGTTTTGCATCGCCAAAAGGCTGATCGCAGCCTCTACCGCTCCGGCAGCGCCTAGGCAATGTCCTAGTTGACCCTTGGTGGAGCTGACCGCAGGCACCTTGCCCTCACCGAAAAGCTCTTTTAACGCCGCGGTTTCGTTTTTATCGTTTATCGCAGTGGACGTTCCGTGAGCGTTGATATAATCAATCTTCGGGCGCCCCGCCATCTCGTAGGCCTTTTTCATAGCGCGGATCGGACCGTCTAGGCTAGGCGAAGTGATATGATAAGCATCGCCGCTAGCACCGAACCCTACGAGCTCGCCGTAAATTTTAGCGCCTCGCGCTTTTGCATCCTCCAGTTCTTCTAAAACTAAAGCCGCAGCGCCTTCGCCCATAACAAAGCCGTTTCGCTCCGCATCAAACGGACGTGAAGCGTGCGCAGGATCGTCGTTTCTAGCACAAAGTGCCTTCATTGCGGCAAATCCGCCGATACCTACAGGACAAACCGCAGCCTCAGCACCTACTGCGAGCATCTTTTTCGCTTCGCCGATCATGATAACTCTCGCAGCGTCCATAATCGCATGCGCGGAAGCCGCGCAAGCCGTAACGCTGGATAAATTCGGGCCTTTTAATTTATAATATATAGAAACAAAGCCGCCGAGCATATTTACTAAAGCAGAGGGGATAAAAAACGGAGAAATTCGCCTAGGACCGCGCTGCAAGCAGGTATTGGCGTTTATTTCGATATTCGGCAAACCGCCTATACCGCTAGCGGAGCTAACGCCGAATTCGTCGCTATCAAAGCTACTAAATTTAGCATCTTCTATAGCTTCGCCCGTGGCTTTAAGCCCGAGTTGGATAAATCTATCCATCTTTTTTATCTCTTTTCCATCCTCGATTATGCTCGAAGGATCGAAACCTTTTACTTCAGCTGCAATTTGAACCGGGAATTCGCTAGCGTCAAAGAGCGAAATTTTATCAACCCCGGTTTTTCCGTTACAGATATTTTCAAAACTGCTCTGTTTGTCAAGCCCGAGAGAGGTTATCATCCCGATGCCCGTTACTACGACTCGTTTCAAAACTGCTTCCTTAAAATTTTATTTCTTAGGCAAATTTTCTATATAATCTACTACGTCTTTAATGCTTACTAATTTTTCAGACTCACTATCAGGGATCTCGATACCGAATTTCTCCTCTAAAGCCATTACTAGCTCAACTACGTCAAGAGAGTCCGCGCCCAAATCCTCGATAATTTTAGAGTCAAGTTTAACCTGATCCGGGCTTACGCTTAGTTGCTCTACAACTACGTCTCTTACATCTTCAAATACTGCCATTTTAGCACTCCTTTAAAAAAATACCGCGTAATTCTATAATATTTAACCTTAAATTCCGCTATTTAACGCTACATATAGAGCCCGCCGTTGATTTTAAGCGTCTCTCCAGTAATGTAGCCCGCGCCGTCGCTGAGTAAAAACGCAACTCCTTCGGCGACGTCGCTCGTGCTTCCGAGGCGCTTAAGCGGGATGCTCGCTTCGTAGCTTGCTTTTACGTCGTCGCTTAGCGCGTCCGTCATATCCGTAGCGATGAAGCCTGGAGTTATGCAGTTGAAGCGGATGCCGCGCGCTGCGCCCTCCTTTGCGAAACTCTTACTCATCGCGATCATTCCGCCCTTGCTCGCGCTGTAATTGACCTGCCCGGCGTTTCCCATTTCACCGACGATCGAGGCGATATTTACGACCGCTCCGAAGCGCTTTTTGCTCATTAGCTTTAAAGCTTCACGGCAGCCGATAAAGGCGCTGCTTAAATTTGCTTCGATCACGCCCATGAAGTCTTCCAGTTTCATTCTAAGCGCGAGCTTGTCGTTCGTGACGCCCGCGTTATTTACGAGATAGCTTAGCTCGCCGTCGCTTTGCGCGATCAGGGCAATCGCCTCGCTAAATTCCGCCTCGTTCGTCGCGTCAAATTTTATCACCGCACCCTCTCCGCCGTTTGCGCGGATCTCCTCTAGCAGCGCGTCAGCAGGCTCTGGTGCAGAGCGATAATTGATCCATACCTTAAGCCCGTAGCCCGCTAAAGTCCTTGCGATCTGTGCGCCGATACCGCGGCTCGCGCCCGTGATTAAAACGTTTTTTCCACTAAATTTCATACTTGTCCTTTTATTAAAATTTTAATCTCTAGCGTAAATTTATCCAAATTTACCTAAATTTTAGCAGTTTAAATCTACTCGCGACCCGCGCCGTTGAAATTTCAAAATAGCGCCTCATCCATCTCCACGGGCTTCGGTAGCCCCATTAGCTTTAGCACGGTAGCTGCGATGTTGCTAAGCCCAAGTCCGCTTTTTAGCTCGCGCACACCGCGCCCCAGCACGAAACAAAATACGTCAAAGGTCGTGTGGTTGGTTAAAATTTCGCCGTCCGCATCTCGCATCGCCTCGCAGTTGCCGTGGTCGCTAATCTGCACGTAGGCGTAATCGTGCGCCTGCGCCGCGTTTAAAATTTTACCGATGCACTCATCCACCGCCTCGACCGCCTTTACCGCGGCGTCGTAGTTGCCCGTATGACCGACCATATCGCCGTTTGCGAAATTTACGACGATGAAATCGATCCCCGCTTCGATGCCGCGGATCACCGCGTCGCACACCGCAGGCGCGCTCATCTGCGGCTGCTCATCGTAGGTTTTTACTTTGGGGCTTGGGATCAGCACTCGAGTTTCGTTCGGCAGCGGCTCCTCGACGCCGCCGTTAAAGAAAAACGTCACGTGGGCGTATTTTTCGGTCTCGGCGGTGTGAAGCTGCGCAAGACCGGCTTCTGCGATCACTTCACAAAGCGTATTTTTAAGCACGGGCTTCTCAAATAGCAGAGGAAATTTAAAGCTCGCGTCGTATTCGCTCATCGTGATTAAATTTTGCACGACGAGCTTCCGCTTGAATTCGCCGAAATTCTCATCGCCTAAAGCCGCACAAAGCTCTCTAGCGCGATCGTTTCTAAAATTTATAAAAATCACTCCGTCATCCGCGCCGATACCGCTAAAGCCGTTAAAGCTCGCAGGCTCGATAAACTCGTCACTCACGCCGCGCTCGTAGCTTTGCAGTATGTACTCGCTAGGCGAAATTTCAAGCGGCGCCGCTTCGCCTATAAGCACGTCGTAAGCGCGCTTTACGCGATCAAAGCGCTTGTCGCGATCCATCGCGTAAAAGCGCCCGCAAACGCTGCCGACTTTAAATTTAGCCTGTAAATGCTTTAAAAATTCCGCTCCGCTGCTCGGCGAAACATCGCGTCCGTCGGTGATAGCGTGCGCCCATGTCTCGCGACTCGCATTCTGCGCTATCTCACAGATCGCGTCGAAATGGCGCAGATGTGAATGCACGCCGCCGTCACTGTAAAGCCCTATGACGTGCACTCTGCGACACTTTGAAAGCAGGCTTTGCAGCGCTTCGTTTTTCTCAAGCAAGCCCTCATCGATCGCGCGATCGATTTTGACTAGGTTTTGATATAAAATTCTACCACTTCCGATCGTCATGTGCCCCACTTCGCTGTT
Source organism: uncultured Campylobacter sp. (assembly GCA_937990735.1). GTDB lineage: Bacteria > Campylobacterota > Campylobacteria > Campylobacterales > Campylobacteraceae > Campylobacter_B. The sequence continues at coordinate 15,303 of CALKQT010000041.1, forward strand.
TCCCATCTGCCCCTGTGGCAAGCCCACGGCAAGCCCAGAGGTATGCAGCAGCGTATTGGGCGCGTTTTTAAAAAGATAATCGTAGGCGGGCTTTTTCGCGTTTGCAAACGCGTTAAATTTATCGCTAGCGTTAAAGCCGATGCCGTCGGTGATAAGTAAAATCGTCTTTTGCCCCATTTTGGCTCCTAAATTTCGTCTAAATTTCGCTGCGCAGGTCTTTTGAGGCGGATCTGCGGCGCTGTTTTTACGAGCGGCATTATACTTTTTTTTGGCAAATGCGGCAAAATTTCATCCGCCCTAAAAGCTAAATTTTACCTCTTTTATACTAAAATGCGCGTTTTCGTATAAAATTTCATAAAATTTAAAAGGCAAACTTTGTTTTATTATCTTTACCATCTTACGAATATAAATTTCTTCCAATACATCACCGCTCGCGCAGGAATCGCATTTTTTATCGCTTTTTGTTTTTCGGTCTGGGCCATGCCGCGGTTTATCCGCTGGGCGCAAGTCAGACACGCCGCGCAGCCCATCTACGAGCTCGCGCCGCAAAACCATCAGAAAAAGAGTAAAACCCCCACGATGGGAGGACTCGTTTTCGTTACCGCCGCGGTGCTCGCAAGCCTGCTGTGCGCCAAGCTAAACAACGTCTTCGTGCTCTGCGGCCTGCTCTGCTTGATAGGTTTCGGCTACATAGGTTTTAAGGATGATATCTCTAAAATTTTAGGCCGCCAAAACCACGCAGGCCTTAGCGCGCGGGCTAAATTTGCACTGCAAAATTTCTTGGCGTTTCTGATCGGGGTGACGCTTTATGCTTTTAGCGATCTGGGCGGGGAATTTTTCGTGCCGTTTTTTAAGTACCCTCTGCTAAATTTATGGATCTTCGCGCCGCTATTTTGGACGATCGTGATAAGCGCGAGCTCAAACGCGGTAAATTTAACCGACGGCCTGGACGGATTAGCGACCATTCCGTCAGTATTTTCGCTCTGCAGCTTGGGCATATTCGCCTATCTTTGCGGGCATGCGATCTACTCGCAGTATCTCTTGCTACCGCGCGTTGCAGGCGCAGGCGAGGTCTGCATCATCGTCTCAGCGCTCATCGGCGCGCTGCTTGGGTTTTTATGGTTTAACTGCTACCCCGCCGAAGTCTTTATGGGCGACAGCGGCAGCCTCAGCGTAGGCGCATTTTTAGGATACTGCGCGGTCATCACGAAAAATGAAATTTTACTCATAATGATCGGCTTCGTCTTCGTCATCGAGACGCTCAGCGTGATCTTGCAAGTGGGTAGCTTTAAAATTTTTAAACGCAGAATTTTCCTGATGGCGCCGATACATCACCATTTCGAGCTTAAAGGCTGGGTCGAAAACAAAATCATCATCCGCTTTTGGATCATCGCACTGATCGCAAATATCATAGCGCTGACGTCGCTGAAACTGAGATAAAATGCGAGCGCAGATCAAGCCCGACTTCGAAACGGCGCGCGAAAGATACGGCGAAATTGCCGAGCTTAACGCGGATGAGATAACTAAAATTTTATGGGGCAAAAGGGGAGAAAAATGAAAAAATCGCTATTTGGCTACGGACTTACGACCAGAGCGATCGCCGAGCACTGCCGCGACGAAGGCTGCTGGGAGATCTACGACGATAAATTTGAAATTTCTTCGAGCGCGCCGAAGCTGGATGAGTTCGGCAACGCGCTTTTAAACCCGAGCGAGTTTGATCCCGCCGCAAGCGAGCTTGAAATCCCGAGCCCAGGCTTTCCGCCGCATCACGAGCTGGTGCGAAAGGCACGGAATTTAATCAGCGAATACGATTATTTTGACGATTACAAAGGCCTTAAAATTTGGATCAGCGGCACGAACGGCAAGACCACGACGACGAAGATGATGCAGCACCTGCTCGAGCGATACGGTTCGCAAATGGGCGGCAACGTGGGCGTCCCGCTTGCAAAGCTAAACAAAAGCGCCAAAATTTGGGTGCTGGAGACGAGCTCATTTACGCTGCACTACACCAAGCACGCGCGCCCCGACATCTACGTGCTGCTTGCGATCACGCCCGATCATCTCAGCTGGCACGGCGATTTTGCGGAGTATGAGCGCGCCAAACTCTCGCCGTTGCTAGCGATGCGCGAAGGCTCTGTGGCGCTGATCCCGCGCGCCTACGAAAGCTCCGCCGCTGCGCAAAATAGCCTAGCTCGCGTGATCTGCTACGAGGACGAAGCGGATCTGGCGCAAAAATTCGGCATTGATCTGGGCGAGATAAAATTCCGCACGCCGTTTTTGATCGACGCGCTTTTGGCGCTGTGCGTGGAGAAAATTTTATTCGACAGATGCGACGTCACGCGACTGAACGACTTCGTGATCGAGGGCAATAAGCTCGAGGAATTTACCGACGCGCGCGGAAGGGTCTGGGTCAATGACACGAAGGCGACCAACATCGATGCGTGCGCGCAGGCGCTGAAGCGCTACGCGGGGCGCAAAATACATCTGATCCTAGGCGGCGACGATAAAGGCGTGGATCTGCACCCGCTTTTTGCGGAGTTTAAAAAATACGATCTGCAAATTTACGCGATCGGCTCAAATACCGATAAAATCGTGCTTTTGTGCGATGAATACGGACTTTCTTGCGTGCGCTGCGAAATTTTACAAACGGCGGTGAGCGAAATTTCGAAGCGGTATTTAAGCGGAGAAAATTTTTGCGAAAATGAAATTTCAAAAGGACGCTTGGACAACGAGAATTCCGCAGGAAATTTAATGCAGGATAAAATTTCGACTACCGAAAGCGAGAGCTCTTGCATGGACGCAAGCAGCGGCAAAACTTTAGGTTCGCAGAATTCTAAAAATTCTGTGGATTTTAAGAATTCCGTAAATTGCGCAAACGAAATAGCGCTGCTAAGCCCTGCATGTGCCAGTTTGGATCAATTTAAAAGCTACGCCGAACGCGGCGAATTATTTAAAAAACAGGTTGCACAGCTCGGATAAATAGACCTATCGGGGCTAGTCGGATCGGGCTAGGATTTTATTTAACACGGCCTACAATCGCATTATATAAAATTTCAACGCTTCTGCTGCGCGGATATATCTAAGCAAAACTAGCTGAAGCATGCCTCGCGACGTCGCATCATTGGCTTTGGCACAATGTTTATAAAGATGCCGTTACTAAGTTTGATTAAAGTGTGAATTTTTGATGCTAAATTTAATCAATCGCCCCTCATCTGTCCGTTATATGCGTAAATTTAAAATGACGTAGCGATCCTTTGGCGCAAATTTATCTACTTTGCACAGTTTAAAACCAAGCATACAATTTGCAGAATCGGCTAAATAGTAAAATTTTATATCACTTTGCTTTTTAGATCGATAGCCCGTTTTGATTATTGCAAATTGCTGCATAAACAATATTTCTCGCTACTGAAATTTATAAAATTTTAACTGATTAAATTTGGCTGTTTTCGAGCGCAACGTGCAAAAATCTAGCGAAAATCAAGGATTTTAACCGAGATTTAAGTATTGCATGGCTAAAATTACTTTTCTTTTTCGGTGGTTGGATAGCTCAGTCGGTAGAGCAGCAGACTGAAAATCTGCGTGTCGGCAGTTCGATTCTGCCTCTAACCACCACTTAATCTATTTTATCTTTAATCACTCTATTTGCTCGCGCAAACTTGCTTAAATTTTACCGCCAAATCAAGCTCTAAATTTAAAAACCGCAAAAGCCGAATAAATCAAACACGAAATAAATCAAAAGCAAAGCCGAGAAAGAAGCACAAAAGTTAAAATTTCAAAGCACACGGAATTTATAGAATTCATAAGAGAGGGATAGAAAAAAGAGGGGCTATAAAATTCGTAAATTTACAATAGAAATGATTAGAAAAGAATACAACTATATAAAATTATGAAGTTCATAAAATTTCATAAACCAAAAGGAGAAGCCCAACTTACGCTCCTCCCTATTTTATACATTCCTTCCTATTGCTCTTTCTTGGATTTTTTAACCTTCTTGCCAGAAGCTTTTGACGAGCCGTCATCTTTAGCATCATCATTTATTTTAGCCGTAGAGCCTTTTACTTTACCATCATCATTCATAGCTTTATCCATGCTAT
>CALKQT010000042.1 GCA_937990735.1 uncultured Campylobacter sp.
TCCTAAAATGTTCCTCTGGGGGGGGGGGTGTTAGCTGCTTTATTAGTTGGTTGCGGTGACGATACCGAGGTAAAGACCAAGGAGTATTACGACGCACATCTGGACGAAGCCAAAGAGGTTTTGGCAAAGTGTGATTTCAATACCCTTAAAGATGGAAGTAACTCTTATAAGAATTGCTTGAACGCTAAAACGGTCGTAGAGGAAAAAAGTATGGCGTATACTGTTGATTACTACCTAGAGCATTGGGACGAAGCTAAGGCTATCATAGAAAAATATAAAGACAAAGAACCCGCAGATCCAAATAGTGTCGAAGCCGTCAATTTGAGACATGCTTATGACGCTTCTTTTATAAGAAGATCAAATACTCCTTTGAAAATAGAATAAATCAAATTTTAAACTCTTAATACATTCTAAATTCACTCTGCACCTTCGGTGCAGGGTAGATTTACTCTGCGCAGCGCCGAATTTTACGGTATAAATCTTGCTCGCGAAATGATACGGCGCGAAATCTTGCTTTACGGATTTTGGAATTTCAAATTTTAAAGCCTGCGAGCTTTTGACTACCGCAGAAAAGACTTGCGGGCTTCGCGACACCTTGAAATTTAATCATTTTAAAATTTACGCCGCGCGGCTAGTCTAAATTTCACTCGGCGGCGGTTTGCCCGGCGTGCTAAATTTTAACCTCGCTCGCGCACTTTATCCGTGCCCTAGTCTAAATTTAAAATTTCAAATTTAATGCGATAATTTTTGCGGCGTGAGGCAACTCCCCATATAAGCGATCTTGGCTCGCGCTATGAAATTTAAAGAAGTAGTGGCAACGGCGGCGCTTGGCTTGCGCTATGCGGTTTCAAGGCAGACGGCGGCGTTGTGCGTTAAATTTTAAATTTACATGCCGGACAGCGGAAGGCAGCATTTGCCCCGTAAAATTTTAACTTTCGCGCGCCGGACGACGGCTAGGCGCTATTGCTCTCGCGCCGTAGCGAAGTCGCCTCTAAATCATCAAGCCGAGTTAAATTTTCGCGCGCCGAAATTTTAATCTATGCGGCACGATTTACGAAACGACGAATTTAGCCCGCCGAAATTTTAGTCTGCATTACGACGCGCCAAAATTTTAATTTGCGTTGCGATTTATAGCGTATCAAAATTTCAACTTGCGCATAGCGATCCACTACGTATCTAAATTTTAAGTCGCGTGGTGTGATCCGCGATGAACAGGAATTTTAATTTGACGTGATTTATGACGCACTGGAATTCCAACCTGCGCTACGGATCTACGGCTCACAGGCGCGTAGCCTAGTCGATTGCTCGCATCGCATCGAGCCGCTTTAAAAATATCTCCACCTTGCGTAGCTGCGCCGCATTTAGCGCCCTGCCCGAGCAAAAATACTCCACGCTGTTGCCGTTTGGATAATTCACTCGCGAAATACCCGCCTCTTCGCCTCTCGGCTCAAATTCCAAGGACAAATCCGCGCCGCCTCGAGAATAAAGCTTGAGCTGCAAATTTGCATCTATGGCGCGTGGCGACATGCGGCATTTGTCTTCGCCGCACTGCTCTACGCCGCGCCGCGTATCGCCTGCCAGCCTGTCGTTGCGCTCGCGGGCATCAAGTTCGCCCGTTTGTGAATTTGCGCTAAATTTTATATCACCGTCTGCGTCAAATTTATCCGCACAAACCTGCGATTTTACGTCGCGCGAAGTATCCATGCCGAAGCCGCGCTCATCCGCGTTAGGAAACTCATCGCACTCATCATACCCCACTGCGCCGTTTTTTCTGGCACCGCACGACACTGCACGAAGTCCGCTCATACCTTGCTCTATCATATCGGGCTTGCTCTCGCTGCAACTTTCTGTGTCACGCCCGCCGCCGCTATTATCGCGACCTTCTACGCCCCGCTTGTTCTTGCCTTTTATGCTCTGTCCGCCGTCAGCGTTAAATTTAGCCGTTTGTGAGGGCAAATCCTCGCCGCGCGCGAGTTTTAGCCGCCCGCCCAGCTCGCTAGCAAGGCGGTTTAGCGTGCCGTCGATGCCGTCGATGATGCGCACGTGAGACGGCAAAATTTTGCGCAAAACGTCCTTAAAATAGTTAAAATGCGTGCAACCAAGCACGAGCGAACCGAGGCGCTTAAGTTCAAATTTACCCAGTTCCTCCCGCAGATAGGCTCGAACCGCAGGCGAATCAAACTCCAAATCCTGCGCAAACTCCACGAGGCGGGGCAGCGGCAAGCTCCACGTCTCGCACTCCAGCCGCCCCACGAGGCGCGCGAGCTTTTCGCCGGCGATCGTTAGCGGCGTGGCGATGAGCAGCGTCGGGCGCGAGCCGAAGCTGTCCGCGGCGAGCTTGACGGCGGGCTCCATGCCGATGACAGGCACGCTAAATGCGCCGCGAAGCTCCGAGATGGCGGCGCTCGTGGCGGTGTTGCAAGCTACGACGACCGCGTCCGCGCCGCGCGAGACCAAAAACCCGACCGCATCGAGGCTCAGCCGCACGATCTCGGCCCTACTTTTCGTGCCGTAGGGGACGTGATCCTCGTCGGCAAAATACAAAAACTCCGCCCCGCTAAACCGCTGCAGAGCCTCGGCGAGCACGCTCAGCCCGCCGATACCCGAGTCAAAAAACGCTATTTTCAAATCTTTATCCAAGGTTAAATTTCAAAAAAGGGATTATAGCTCAATCCAGGTAAAATTTAAATTTTGAGCGGGCT
>CALKQT010000043.1 GCA_937990735.1 uncultured Campylobacter sp.
CAATGGCGGGTTCTTTAAATACGTTTTTCGGGTTTGAATTATAATCTATATCCCAGTAGCGAAATGCGAAGCTATCGACCTCTTCTTGGGTTACGTATTTGCTAAGACCCGGCACTTTGGAGACATTAGTATCTGAAGTAACGGTGAAATGGGTTTGTTTGTGCTCCGTAAGACCCGATCTTTCGGCTAGCAGATACAGCGCGCATACGACTATCACGCAGATAGCATAAATAAACCGAAGTTTGAAGCTTTTCAAAATTTCCCCTTAGAATTTTGCTCGCGACTATACCCAATGAGCGCTTAATAAAATATAAATACTATATAGGCACGATAGGCAAAGCTGAGCAAAAAATGCCGTTGACAGGGTTAAAATGATGAAATCTTTCGAGTAAATTTGGCGAACGAATGTCGTCATAGACCTTATTTGCGTAGCTACATCTTCTATTTACACACTACGCTAGGCTCTATATCCGAAGCTCGTTCGCCGTAAATTTACCGTAACATCTTTGCACAAACTATTCTTGAAAGCGCAAACCCAAAAATCATCGTAGTGCTAATGAGCGGCAAGTCGCTACCGTATCACCAAAAGCGTAATTTTGCGGGATTTGTTCTCAAGCTGCTCGCGCGGCTATGCAGTGCGCTTGACGCCTATTTGCCGATAAAATTTTTCTGCAGCCACTCCATCGCTTTTTCTTCACTTTCAAATCTGCCGCTTTTAGCGACTTGAAACTGCCCCTCGTAGAAGCGAATTCTGATACCGTCTTGGACGCTATCTACCTTGATGCGCGTGATCCTGTCTTTGTTTAGATAGGTTCGTTCGTTTAGCTTTACAAACATCGTTTTCTCCTTTAAATTTAATGGTTTTTATCTTTCGCTTTATTTGCGTCTTTCTCGCCCTCTTTTTTCAAAAAAAGCTCCTTAAAGCGCTCGTTTGCGTAGTTTTCTATATCGCTTTGCAGCTGCTTATACGCGGCGATCAGCTCATAGGCGCGCGCATTTAGCGTCGTGCCTGCGGCATTGCCGCCGCCTTGCTTGGTGCTAAAGAGCTCCTCTTGCAGATTTTTTTGTAAAATTTGCAGATGGCTCCAGCACTTTTTGTAGTTCATCCCCAAAACCTCGGCGGCCTTAGAGATGGAGCCCGTTTGAGCGATCACGTCCAGCACTTCGGTTTTGCCCTTGCCGAAAATGAGCTCGCCCTGCGCATTTTCGATCCAAGTTTTTGTTTTTACCCTCATTCTTTTGCCTTTCTTCTCCTTAAAGCAGCCTAGCTGACAATATTTCACGTCTATGGCATGCTCCTTAAGCGTAGAGCGCACGGTATCAAACCCAACTCCGCCGCTAGCTACGGCGCGGGCGTCGCGGCAAAAAATCCGCCTTTTCTCATCCAAAAACGGATCTAGCTTTTTCAGCGTCTTTATGCTGCCTCCGCTACATTGCAGCTTGCCGAACTGTCCGAGTTCGCAGCGATCTATCCGTATCCCTTCGCGTGCCGCGAGATCTCCTACGATGCTCGCGTCCACGCCTAATTTAGCGGCGATCTTAAACGCCGCGCCGCAATCGAGCTTGCCGCTTGGATTTAGTAAATTTAAAATCAGCCTTTTGATCTCGCTTGCTTTTTTATCGTCTATCTTGATATCTATCTCCATGCCGCCCTCTTAACTCAAAATTCTCTCTTCGCCGCTATAGACATTTAAATTTTCGCCGCGCGCGAAGCCGCAAAGGGTAAGATCAAATTTACGCGCGATCACGACGCCGAGACTCGTAGGAGCCGTACGCGAAACAAGCGCGCTAATGCCGCTCATCACGGCTTTGGCGACCATTTCGGAGCTTAGCCTGCCGCTTACCAAAAGAAGCGAGCCCTGCGTATCGTGCCCCGCCAATACCGCCTTTCCGACGGATTTATCGATGGTATTGTGCTGGGCGATATCCTCGCCGATAAAATACTCGCCGCCCGCGGTAAAGAGCTTTGCGGTGTGCACACAGCCCGTCATCTCGTAAAGCTCGCACTGCGTGTAAAACTCGCTCATCAAATTTAAAATTTCATTCTTATGAAATTTAGCGTCCGAGCGGACTTTGCGCGCCGCCATCGCTGCAGGATCGATATTTGCGGTAGAGCTGCGCCCGCAGCCGCTGATGATGACCTTTTCGGTATCGAAGCTATTTAGCCGCTTTTCGTTTATCTCGCCGCAGACATTCGCGCTAAGTCCGTCAGGCGCGAGCTCGATGCTTTTTATACCGCTTGGATCCGAGATCAAATTTTCGCTTAGCAAATATCCTACCGCGAGCGCCTTTAAATCGCTCGGAGTTGCCATCAGCGCACCGAAACGCTTGTCGTTTAGTAAAATTTCAAGCTTGATCTCGCGAACCAAGATATCGCTTACGATCCTTCTTTCATCCCCTTTAAATTTAACTATCTCCGCCCTATAAATCGGCTCCATAGACCTTCCTTATTTTAATTTCGCCCGTATCGTAGTGAAATTTTGCTTAAATAGCCTTAATTCGCCGAAGTAAAGCCGAAGCGGCGTGCGTAAATTTAAAGCGCTCGCAGTTTTGTATTTAAAAAATCGCGTGGAAAATCCACGAGTCGCTCGCACCGTGAGCACAAGCGACCATGAAACGCCCGCAAAGATAAAATTTCATCAAATTTTGCCATAGCCGCGATTAAATTTCATCTTTACAAAGCGGGCGGAGTTTACCGCCCAAATTACCTATGCACCGGCGATAGATAAGGTTTCTCGGAGTGCATCGACATCTCGTTTTGTCTTCTGAACTCGATAAACTCGCTCTCGCTAAGCTTTCTGATATTTGCGATCGTCATCTTTAGCGGCGGGATACCCGATAGCGGATCTAGATCGCCCGCATGCACGAGCTCGTTGCCGTCGGCCTCACTGTAATGGAAGGTCGTAAATATCGTGCCCTCTTTCAGATCCGGATTTATGCGAAGCTTCGCGGCGATCTGACCGCGCTTATTTTTAACAAGCGCGTAGCAGCCTTCGGTAAGCTCGCGTTCGCGTGCAATGTCGGGGCTCACCTCGATGAGCGCACCTTCTGCGCCCGCGCCGTACTCTAGCGCACGGCACTCTCTCGTCATCGTGCCAGTGTGGTAGTGATAAACCTTGCGCCCGGTCGTAAATAAGCACGGATAAATTTCATCCGGTATCTCGCTAAGCGCGCCGCTTCCCACCGGATAATCATCAGGAATTTTCATCTTGGCTCTAAAATCCGCCTCAGCTTTAGCGCGCTCCTCTTTATCATCCACGTAAAGCACCGGCACCATTCTAAATTTACCGTCAGGCAGCATCGATTTATGATCTGCGTAAAGAACCGGCGTGCCTGGATGATCTTCATCAGGACATGGCCAGCTTATGCCGCCTAGCTTATCTAGCCTATAGTAGCTAATTCCTCCGAAAAATTTAGGCATTAATGCACGCACTTCGTTCCAAATTTCTTCCGCGCTTAAAAAATCAAACCCTTCAAGTCCCATTCTTTGCGCAATATTGCAAACGACCTTCCAATCAGGCTCTACGCCAGGAGCCGGCTCGCTTGCCTTGCGCGTGCGCTGGACGCGGCGGGAAGTGTTTAAAAAGGTGCCGTCCTTCTCACCCCAGCCGGCAGCAGGTAGTACGACGTCGGCCTTCTGTGCGCTCTCGGTAAAGAAAAGATCCTGCACGATAAAGCAATCCAAATGGTGCGTTGCATGCACGAAGTGCTCCGTCCAAGGATCGCTCATTACGGGATTTTCACCGTAAACGTAGAGCAGCTTCAGCTCGCCGCTATCCATCTTATCGGGAGCGACCGTAAGCTTAAAGCCTGGAGTCGGATTTAGCTCAAAGTGCCATACTCTGCGCGCTTGCTCCTGAGCATAAGCGGAATTTACCGCGCCTGCCGGGATGACGTTAGGTAGCGCGCCCATATCGCATGCGCCCTGGACGTTGTTTTGACCGCGCAAAGGATTTACGCCCGCGCCTCGTTTGCCTAAATTTCCAGTCAAAATGGCTAAATTTGAAAGCGAAAAGACGTTTGAGGTACCGTCGCTAAACTGCGTGATACCCATCGTGTAGCAGATCGCCGCTGCGCCTGCTTTAGCATACATTCTAGCAGCTTCGATTACGAGCTCTTTTTTCACGCCGGTCTCGCGCTCGAATCGCTCAGGCGTAAAGTCCTTAACCGCTTCTTTTAGATACTCGTAGCCGTGAGCGTAGTTTTTGATAAACTCGTCATCTTGCAGATTTTCAGCAATGATAACATTCATAATGGTATTTAGCGTCTTAATGTTCGCGCCCACCGGGATTTGCAAATAGATATCGGCTTTTTTCGCCATATCTGTGCGTTTCGGATCTACTACGATCATCTTGGCGCCGCGCTGCAAGCCTCGCTGCATCTGCATAGCGATGATCGGGTGACACTCGCTCGTGTTTGTGCCGATGAGTAAAAATACGTCCGTATCGGTAGCGAATTCTACCAAATCGTTCGTCATCGTTCCGTTTCCTAGCGTGTTGGCAAGACCTGCCACTGTAGGAGCGTGTCAAAGACGGGCGCAGTGATCGACGTTATTGCTACCCTGAGCTCGGAAAAATTTCTGAAAAACGTAGTTGTCTTCGTTATTTGAGCGCGCCGAGCTAAAGCCCATTATTGAGCTTGGGCCATATTTAGCGACGGTCTTTTTAAATTTAGACGCTACAAAATCGTAAGCCTCTTCAAAGCTTACCTCCTCAAGCTTGCCGCTTCTATCAAATACTCCGTTTTTCTTACGGATCATAGGTTTGGCAAGGCGTTTTGGAGAGTTTACGAACTCCCAGCCGAACATCCCTTTTAAGCATAGCTCGCCGTCATTTACGTGGTGGGCCTGCGTAGGGCGCGCGTTTACGATCCTGCCGTCTTTTACGATAAGATCGATACCACAGCCGGTGCCGCAGTAAGGACAAGTCGTTTTGACAATCTTTTCTCTGGACTGCATAATATTCCTTTCAAGAATTTTGGTTTGCACGGCTATTATACTTTCTAGATTATAAAAGAAATTTTAAATTAGTGAATTTTTTTAAGCAAAATTTAAGCAATATGCAAATATCGCATATTAAATTGAATAGTTAAATTTTACGCTTTTGCCTCGATAACGACGGTATTTGCGCGTAAAATTTATCGCTTATCGCAAAATACGCTTTTTAAGCTAATTTTTATAATTTTAATAAAATTTCGAA
>CALKQT010000044.1 GCA_937990735.1 uncultured Campylobacter sp.
AAAAGCGTACTAAATTTGATGATTTTGTCGTGGATGACAGCGGCCGTGTCGTAGGCGTAAAGTGTCGCGAAGAATATAAGTTCGATCCGCAGCTTGCTAGCGACGATAGGGAAAACAAAAGCGGCGAAATAAAATTTTTAAAGCCAAAGATGGCGTCATTTTGGCTGCAGGCGGATACAGCTCGGATAAGTGGTTTCGCGCGCAGCAGGTGCCGTATCTAAAAGACAATATCGAAACCGTAAGCCAACCCGGTGCTACCGCAGGTGCGCTTATCGCGGCGATGAAGTTAGGTGCGAATCCTTTGCAACTCAGCTGGATTCAACTAAATCCTTATACTAATCCTAGCGAGAAGGGATTTGGTACTTCCGCGCTATTTTCAAATCACTGCGCTAACGACTATGGTCTAACCGTCGATCCAAAGACGGGCAAACGCTTTATGAACGAGCACGCCGGGCGCAAGATCAAAACCGAAGCGATCTTTAAATGTATGGCGGAGAGCGAAAATAACGACAACTATCCCGTAAATATCTGCGATCAAGCCGCAGTTGATGCAAATAATCCGGTCTATACATCAAAAGGCGTAGAAGCAGGCTCAATTAAAAAATTTAATACCTTGGAAGAGCTTGCAAAATTTTATAAAATTCCGCTGGAGCCGTTTTTAAAAACCGTCGCGGATTTTAACGGCTATGTCAAAGCAGGAAGTGACCCGGAGTTTGGCAAGCCTTTGACAAAAGCCGATGTAGGCGGTATCGACGTATCAAAAGCTCCATTTTATGCGTGCCAAACAAGCCCGAAAATTCTTTACTGCATGGGCGGCGTGCAGATCAATACCAAAGCTCAGGTTATCGACGCAGCTAGTGGAGAGCCGATCGCAGGATTATACGCTGCGGGCGAAATCACCGGTGGCGTTCACGGCGCAAGTAGACTCGGTACTATGAGCATGGCTGATTGTATGGTTTTTGGCATGGTGGCGGCAGAAAATATCTGAATTGATTTTGCTTTTTTTAGGGCGCGACGGCATATTTAAATTTCGCCGTCACGTCTAAATTTTAAAATTTTATGCAAAAGGCGCGTAAAATTCTATTAGTTCTGTAAGGGTTAAATTTCACCGAAATTCGCATAGTCTGGGAGACGGGCATGATAGTGATCTATTTTAGCGCTACGGGCAACACGAAGCATTGCGCAGATAAGCTCATCGCTCATCTTGGCGGCGTCTGCGTCTCGATCGAGAGCGAGGCTTGCGGC
>CALKQT010000045.1 GCA_937990735.1 uncultured Campylobacter sp.
CGGTGCGAAACAGAATTGTGATTATACAAGAGTGATGCTTAAAGGGGGCTGAATAAAAAAGATTTTAAACTAAATAAATTTTATGTTCGGCATGTGCTATAACTTCGCCGATGATAGCGCTGCTAGCATAGCCTGCGTTTTTTAAATTTACAAGCGCTCGCGCCGCGTCTTTTTCCGCTACGGCAAGCAGAAGTCCGCCGCTGGTTTGTGCGTCGCAAAGCGTTATGTCCGGCTCGGAATCGACGCCCGGTGCGATAAATTTCAAATTTTTATAGCTTCCAGCAGGGATCAGTCCCTCATCAAGGCATCTGAGGGCGCTTTTTAAAAGCGGAATTTTGCTAGGATAAATTTTAAAGCTCACGCTCTCGTTTATCATTTCAAGTGCGTGTCCAAGCATACCAAAGCCCGTCACGTCGGTCGCGGCATGTATTTTTAAACCCGCTAGCGCGCCCACGGCATAAAAATTTAACAAAATCATGCTCTCTATCGCATCACGAAATTCTTCAAATTTAAGAAATTTTGCTTTGATAGCAGTAGCGATGATGCCCGTGCCGAGGGGCTTTGTTAGGATCAGCAGGTCGCCTTCGCGCGCTGTATTATTGCTCCAAAATTTACGCGGATTCACGCGCCCCGTGACGCTAAGTCCATAATAAATTTCAGGCGTAGAGATGGTGTGACCGCCTACCAAGACCCCTCCGCACTCTTTAATTTTGTCTTTGCCGCCGCGCAGAATTTCGCGCAGAATTTCGTTTGAGAAATGACAATCGTCAAAACCCACGATATTTAGGGCATTTATCACTTCACCGCCCATTGCAAATACGTCGCTTAGGGAGTTTGCCGCCGCGATCTGTCCGAAGACAAACGGATCGTCCACCAAAGGAGTGATAAAATCGAGCGTCTGCACGAGCGCAAGATCGTCGCTTATGCGAAATACGCTCGCATCTTCGTTGCTGCAGGTGGACGACAGCAGGCTCGCATTAGGCTCGATTAAATTTCCAAGATTTTCGGTTAGACCCGCCGGGTCAAGCTTGGCGGCTCAACCGGCGGCTGCAATAAATTTGGTGAGGTTAAAATCTCTGTAGATCATAGTTTGATTACTTCGTATTTTGATAGGACGTCCATGATTTCGTATGCGTTTGAAATTTCGCCGATCGCGAGCTTATCGACCAGTTTGTAACCCTCTAGGCAGCTTCCGCAGCTTAAAATTTCAGCTCCCGCTTCGTTTAGCTTCTTGATCGCCTCGAAGCATTCGTGGCCGCGGTTGGTGGTTATGTGCACGGCGTTGTTTACACAGATCACTTTCACTGGCTTTTCGTCTAGGTTTAGCGCCGCGCCTAAAAATTTAGCAAGCAAGCTCTTTCCGATCGGGCCGCTTCCGCACTGCTCCTCGTTTAGAAATATCACCCTGCCTCTTTTCGGCGCCGCGATGTCACAATAAATATCGTTGATATTTTCATCTTTCAACTCGTCCGTTTTTACGGTTTTTATAAGCGTATCGGCGCCCGCTTGTGAAATTTGCGCCTCAAAGCCGTTTTTAGCCAAAAAGCGTTTTATATTTTCGCGCGGCGCTATGTCGTTTACTAAAATTTCTAAACTCTCTCCGATTTTTAGCCCACCGAGGGCTTTTTTAGCGCGCAAAAGCGGCTCCGGGCAATTTAAATTGCGACAATCTAGTTGCATATGTAATCCTTAAAAATAAAATTCTTTGAACCTCAAAGCTAATGCGAGCCGCACGCAAGCAGGCCCGCATAAAATTTACCCAAGTTATAAGCGCGGGTACTTCGCTTCAAATTGCGATTTAGCGATCTGCCCTTTATCGAGCAGCTCGCGATACCAGTAGTGGTGAAGTACGTAAACTTCCTCCTCCGGCTTGTGTCCGTCGATCATCGAGTGGATGGCTCCGCTGATCGCAAAGACCGCCATATAGATATGCACAAGCAAAAATACCGCGCAGACCGCACCCAAAAAATTATGAATAATCGCACTTGCTCTTAAAATTTCGATCTGACTCATACCTAGCGCACTTCTCATTACGGGGATATCGTAGTCTAGGAAAAACATTGACGCACCCGTAGCTATCATCACTATGCCGCCTAAAGTCGCGACCCAAAACCACGCTTTTTGGCCGGCGTTAAATTTACCCGCGGGAATCGTGCGCTTCTTTTTGCTTAGATAACCGCCCACGATCATCATCCATTTGATATCGTAAGCTCGCGGTAGCATACGCCAAAACCATGTCACTAGCATAGGCATAACGGCGATCGCAAAGGCTATCGTAGCTAGTCCGTGAGCGTTTTTACAAAATCTCACGAAAGCGCCACCGCCGAATTCTTCGCCAAACATCATAATTAAGCCGGTAGGAACCAAGATCGCCCATGCGACGGCTGCTACGAGATGATACAAGCGCTCAAATTTATTAAATGCATAGATCGGCTTGCCGGCGTGATGATCGAAGTGCTTCGGCCCTATGATCGCGTAGTGCCCAATAAAAGCTATGATTACGCCCAAAACCGCACCCAGCGCCAACCAAGCAAAAAAGCCCGAGCTTTGCAGATGTCCTTGAAATTGCAGAAAAATCGGACCGAAACCGTTGCCGTAGCTATCGATGTTTTCAAGCCTTGCATTGCCCCAAACATCGCTATTTCCCTGCACGATATCGGCATATTTTTTCTCTTCGGCCTGCGCATAAATACAGGCAAAAAGCGCGAGAAACAATCTTTTCATGGATTTCCTTAGATATAAAATTCAAGCCGATTATATCATTTTTTGCAAAAAATTTTCTTACAAAGCAAAATTACATTTTTGCATTAAGTGCGGCGCTAGTTTCGCCTCGCATACTCGTCGTAGCCGAATTTTTTGATCATTAAAACCTCTCCGCGCTCGTCTACCAGAACAAGATCGGGTAGCTTGATACCGTTAAAAGTCGTGTTTTTCACGATAGTGTAGTGGATCTGATCCTCGAAAATCACCCGATCGCCGATGTTTAGCGGCGCGTCAAATTTATACTCGGGCTGCCCGCTCTCAAGCCCCACGATGTCGCCTGCGAGGCAGGTATTTCCGCCGAAGCGGTAGCTAAATTTACCGCTCTTACTCTCGCCGCGTACCGCAGGACGATACGGCATCAGCACGGTATCGGGCATATGAGCTTCAGCGGAAGCGTCTAAAATAGCGATTTTAGCGCCGTTTTCTACTATATCAAGCACGCTAGCGACCAAATATCCGCACTCCCAGCCTACCGCCTCGCCCGGCTCAAGATAAATTTCGACTCCATATTTTTCGCGAAATTTTTTAATTAAATTTATCAGCAGCTCTACGTCGTAGCCTGCGCGCGTGATGTGATGACCACCTCCGAAATTTAGCCACTTTAGGGCTCTAAAATACTTGCCGAATTTCGCCTCGAAAACATCAAGCACCTGCTCTAGGCTCTGGGCGCTTTCTTCGCACAGCGCGTGAAAATGCAGCCCCGAGATGCCGCGCAAAAACTCGCCGTCTTGCAAAATTGCCCGCTGCAGCGCTTCAAGGCTCATCCCTAGCCTGCTAAAGCTGCCGCACGGATTGTAAGCGTCTTTGGGCGCGAAGGAGGTCTGCGGATTTATCCGCAAGCCGCACGATGCTCCCGCAGCGAGCGCCTTTGCGCGGTATTTTTGCCACTGCGCGGCGCTATTGAACACGACGTGGTTTGAAATTTTTAAAATTTCATCCAAATCGTCCTCTTTGAACGCGGGCGAGTATGTGTGGATTTCGCCGTTTTTGATAAATTCCGCGGCAAATTTCGCCTCGTGCAGGCCGCTGCAAGTGGCGCCCCAGAGGTATTTGCCAACGTAGGGCATCGCGAAGCTAAACGCAAAGCCTTTTAGCGCGCATAAAATTTTTGCGCCGCTTCGCTCGCCTACGCCGCGTAAAATTTCTAAATTTTTTACCAGTTTTTGCTCCTCGCACACGTAGGCGGGGGTCGAAATTTCATCGATTTTCATCGTTTTTCCTCATTAAATTTTTACGCAATTATATAAAATTTTATGAATTTTTGGTTAAAATCGCCCAATCTTTAAAAAAGGACAAAAATGGTAGAGATAGAATTTTTAGGGCCGATCGGACGCGAGTCCCTGCACCTAAACGCAAACTCCTTGCAAGAGGTAAAAGCGGAGCTGCAAAAGGACGAAAGTCTGCGGGAGTGGCTTGCAAACTGCGCCGTGGCGGTAAATGATAAGATGATTTATGATGCGAATTTTGCGCTTAAATCCGGCGATCGCGTGAGCCTTCTGCCTCCCGTTTGCGGCGGCTAAGCTTAGGAAGCGGCGATGAGCGAGGCTAAATTTAATCCAGAAATTTTAAGCGGGATCGAGCCTGAAATTTATGAGGGCAGCTTGAACGTAGATGCGATTTTATCGCGCTGGTACGCTAAATTTAAGGACGTAAATTGCGGCGCGTTCATTACTTTCGTGGGTATCGTGCGCGAAGAGGGCGGCATCTGCGCGCTTAGCTTCGATATATACGAGCCAATTTTGCGGACCTGGTTCGAAGCGTGGCAACAAAAAGCCGCGGCACAGGGCGCATTCGTTCTTTTTGCACATGCAAACGGGGG
This sequence comes from uncultured Campylobacter sp., assembly GCA_937990735.1. Taxonomy (GTDB): domain Bacteria; phylum Campylobacterota; class Campylobacteria; order Campylobacterales; family Campylobacteraceae; genus Campylobacter_B. The sequence continues at coordinate 4,583 of CALKQT010000045.1, forward strand.
CGTGCCTATCCACGAAAGCTCCTACGTAGCAAGCGTCGTAAGCCCGCAGCGCAAGGTCGCTCTGGCGCTAATAAACGAGTTTGTGGAGGATTTCAAGGCGGCCGCGCCGATCTGGAAATACGACGTAAAGGGCGGCAAAATCGAGGGTGGCAAAGTAGTAGGCGGGAAGAGGATCTACGCGGCAGATCGCTCGCAGAGAGTAAAAGGCGCGGGGCTTTTGGGCTAAATTTAAAAGCACGCGCTGTTTTAGCCCCACAGGCTTGCTTCAATTCAATCAAATTTAATCAAAACAGAAATTGCACCGACAAACAAAATTCCGCGTAGAGATACTGCAGAATTTCAAAATAAAGATTTTTGTCTAAATTTAGCGGCTGAGGCTAAATTTAAAGCTCAAAATTTACTCTAATCCCGCCCCTGCGCCGCGATAAGTATGGTCGAGTGAGAACTAAAATTCAAGTCTAAATTTATAGCAAATTTAATCAATCCAGTCTATGTGCTGCACAGCAAATAAAATGGCGCTACAATCGTCTTGTAATCCCGCGCAGCATAAATAAAATTTAAACCCAAATTCGCGCGCCGTATCCATGAGCACAAATGAAACGCGGTGCTATGAAATTTTAAAATTTCATAGCAAATATAACTATCTATGCCAAACGGCGACTAAAATTTAAACACGCTCTTAGCTTCAGCGATGCGCTCGCCAAGGCTCGTAGCGGTATCTTCGCCGCTTGTCGCGCACCTAAAGATCGGCTCAAGCACCTCGGCGAAAAAGCCGTTTAGCCCCTCCTGCATGATCTGCGCGCCACTTTGATAGCGCGCAAGCCCCATAAACACGCCGTGTCCGATCGCACCCAGGCCCTTTGCCTCATCGGCGATAAATTTATTCAGCGCCTTGCAAACCGCAACGACCGCGCTTGCATTTACGATCTCGCGATCTCTTAAATAATCCTCAAGCGCGCCGTAATCGCACTCGCATTTGATCCATCTAAACGCCTTTGCAATCGACGGCGAAACGCATTTGTACTCATTAAGAGTGCATAGGACGTATAAATTTTTAGGCACCGCAAAATATGAGCGGCCGTCCTTTAAAACGACGCTAGCGCGCGCTTTCTCGCCCTCTTCAAAGCCGTCGATTACGTGAGAGTTTTTAGTGCGGATCAGCGAAAGCTCATCATTCACGTCGTAGCGACGATCCAAAAGCACCGCAGCCTCGCCTAAAATTTTATCCAAACTCGCGGCACCTGCATTGTCGATCAGAAAATAATACTCGCCCTTCGGATCGTTTAGCGCCTCTTTGCAAAGCACCTTGAACTCGCCATTGATGAAACTTTCACCGTAAAATCCGTCTATAAAATCGCGATATTCAAAGCCTTCGTGCAGGCAAACGTAGCGGAAATTTTTTGCCGCAAGCTTCTTTTCGGTGATCAAAGATCGCAATCTGCGGGTCTTGCCGGTGCCGATTGCGCCGTAAAATATCGTATTTTTCGCGACCTCTTCGCTTTTGTAGTTTTTGACGTATTCAAAAAATAGCGAGGAGTACACGATCCTAGCCGCACCCACGACATCCTGCGGATACGGGGTAAATTCCGCGATAAATCGCGAACTTACTTCGTAAAATTCTTCGAAAATTTCAACCTTTTCGTCATAGAGCAAAGATAAAATTTGTGCGGTTTCATCGCGATAAACGAGAGTCGGAAACTCATCGTTGCATTGCGCAAATATGCTAGCTAGCAGATAGAGCTTTTCGCGCGAAATTTGCGCAAAATCGCCGTCCTCAGCAAGTCCTAAATTTAGCATCCCATCATCGCTTAAGTAGCTGTCGATCAGATAGAAATTATCGGCATTTATCGCGGATTTTAAAAATTCCATCAGCACGAAGGGCTGATTATGCAGCGCGACGTCGAAAAAATCGATCGCCAAAGCGCTGTCCACCGCCGTAAGAAGCCTGTAAAGCTCGTCGTAGAAATTGACTAGCTTTTGTTTAAAAATATCGCGCGCGGTGCGTTCCTGCGAATAGCTATTGAAATTTTTGACGATATTTTCGATGAAAACATAAAGCGAGACGATATTTTTGTCCTCGCCACTAAGCACGCTATCTACGCTTTTTACGGCATTTTTAGGAAATAGCTCCTTTTTGCCAACGATGCGGTCTTTAAAAGCGAAATCGTAATAAAACGCGCTGATATTGGAATCAAAAAACTGATCCATAAAGAAATACTCGGCGTGCGCGAACTTCTCGCCCAAAGATAAAATTTTGCAGCTTCTAAGATTGCCGTCGCTGAGATTTATATATAAAGTTTGCAAAAACTCGCTCTCGGTCTCATCAAAGCTTGCGAGGCAGCGTTTGATCTCGCCTAAATACTTTGAGATCGCAGTCTGTTTTTTAAGCCAGAATTGGTTTTTGTTGTGATTTTTCCAGCTGGCGACCAGCGACTCTATCTTTTCCTTGCTAAAATCTTGCATGACTCATCCTTGAAAGATTAAAATTGTGTATTGTACTTGAATTTAAATAAATAATTAATAAAACTCTGATCTCGCGGCACAGCGCGAAAGCAAATTTTATTAAATTTACGCGCCCGGGGGCGGTAGGAAATTTTAAAATTTACTGCGCGCTAGATCTATCCGCGACCCTGCACCAGTGGGACGAATTCGCAGGCGCCAAGCTCCTCTTCTTTGATCTCGCTTGGCGAAATTTTACTAAATCTAACAATCTTTTGCGAGCCGCCTCTATTCATCGGAGCGACCAAAATTCCTCCGTCCTCCAGTTGCGCAAACAGCCGCTCGTCGATACGCTCGGCGCACGCGGAGAGCAATATCCTATCGAAAGGAGCGAAATTTTTCCACCCTGCGTTGCCGTCGTCGTGACGCAGGCTGATGTTTGAAATCCCGAGATTTGCAAAGTGTCTTTTCGCCTCACCCACCAGCCGCTCGACGCGCTCAACGGCAAAGACGCGGTGAACCATCCTGCTTAAAATCGCCGCTTGATAGCCGCTACCGCAGCCGATCTCTAAAATTTTCTCTACCTTCGGATCAACGCTTAGCGCCATCGTCATGCGCGCGACCGTCAGCGGCGAGCTGATCCACTGACTGGCCAAAATGGGCTGCGCGTTAAGGCTGAAAGCGTGCGCGCCGAGCGGAGCAAACTCGCTTCTGGCGACGCTGCAAAACGCCTCAAAAAGCGCCGGATTTAAACTCACCTGCTCGGCGATGTCGTTCGCCATCTTTTCGCAGCGAAGCCGCTCTAGCGAGACCATAGCGCGCTCCCGCTCGACCAGGCGTTAAATTTAAAGCCGTGAAAGCTTTTGCTCTGTTTAAATTCGGGGCCGATAAAATTTTTAAAAATGCCGTCCAAGCGCGGGCGCCGCGATGCGGCGGAGCAAAATTTCAAACCGCAAAATCCGCTAAAAATCATCGAAACTCAAACTTCCTTTGCTGTAGTTCGTGACCTTGCTCTCGAAAAAATTGCTCTTCTGATCGTTAAATTTAGAAAAATCATCGACCCATTTTATCGGATGTTTCGCGCCGTATCGCTTCTCAAGCCCGATGGCAAGCAGGCGTTGATCGACCAGATAGTGGATGTATTCTTCGATGATATCGTCCGTAAAGCCCATGATTTGATTATCCGTGATGTATTTGCCCCAATCGATCTCTAAGTTTCCCGCCGTCTCGAACATCTCGTAAATTTTATCCACGTTGCGTTTGTTAAACAGATCGGCGCGCTCCTTGCGGACGGAATTTATCATGTTTTGAAAGAGCAGAAGATGCGTGATCTCGTCGCGCTGTATGAAGCGGATCATCTGCGCGCTGCCTAGCATCTTGCCCGCGCGAGCAAGTGCATAGATCGACGTAAAGCCACTGTAGAAGTAGATCCCCTCTAAAATTTGATTCGCCACCATCGCTAGCAGCAGTTTATCGTCGCTAACCTCGCCCGCAAGCTCCTCATAGACGCTTGAGATGTAGTCGTTTTTCCTACGAAGCATATCGTCGTGCTTCTCCATCTCGTAAATCAGATCGGTATTTTCACAGATCGCCTCGACCATGACGGCGTAGGACTTGCTGTGGTTGGCCTCCTCGTAGGCTTGGCGAGCGAGCACGGCGTTGATCTCCGGAGCCGTAATGTAGGGGTTGATATTATCGGCAAGATTGTTGGTCTGAAAGCTATCCATCGATATCAGCTGGCTCCACACGAGATCGTACATCCGCTTCTCGGCGCTTGTGAGATTGAAGTTATAATCGCGCACGTCGTCGGTGGTATCGACCTCTTTAGGAAACCAGGTATTGGCCTCCATCAGATCCCAAAGCTTCAGCGCCCATTGATATTTCGCCTTGGTAAAATTTAAAATACCCTGCGGATTGCCGCCGAAGACCTTGCGATCGGTAAGCGTCTCGTCGGAGAATGGGTTGTAGATTTTTTTCCTATCCATTTTTTGCCTTTTTAAAAATTTAGGGCGTATTGTAACGAAAAAAATCTTATCGAAGGCTTTGCAGGTGAAATTTAAAGGCGTGAAATTTCGCCCGTAAAATTTGCGCGGAATTTTATAAGACGCGCACAGCTCGGCAGGAGCACATGGCGGAATTTTGCGACTAAGCGAGCAAAAGCTAAATTTTATACCAGCTGTATACTTGGAGCTTTGAAATGAAATTTTACGGCGAAGCTTTGGGGTAAAATTTTATGATGGAAGAATTTTATGATGAAATTTTAAAGGCATGCGGTGTGATTTCTTCTATTTACTTTTTGCTAATGCCTGCGGCAAGCGCTATTGCAGCAAACGGCGAGGCGAATTTTATCGCAGCTCAATATACGCCAAACAATGCGCGGCGCGCTAAATTAAAATTTCATCGCGTTCATCGCGACAAGATGCTCGTGGTAGCGCAAATTTAATCAAAATTTCGAAGTTCGATCTTTAGATCTGTGCGGATTTTGCTCGGATCAAAACTCGCAAGCGGCGCGTTTAAATTGCCGAAATTATCGCCGGTAGGCAGGAAGTTTTGCAGATAATAGACGCCGCGGTAGCCCTCGCTGTATAGAATTTGCGCCATCCGCTCGATCTTTGCTTCATTTAAAAAATCGGCATGCACGGTCGTGCGCACCTCAAATTTAAAATTTTGCCGCAGCAAAAGCCTAAGAGTTTGCAGAAATTTATCGTATAAGCTTGACTTTGTAATGAGCTCAAAATCCTGCCGCGGCGCCTTAAAATCAAGCGCGATATAATCGATCAGCCCCAAGCTTAGAGCCTCCTCGATCTTTTGCGGATTTGATCCGTTGGTATCTACTTTGAGCAAAAAGCCGCGCCGCTTAACTTCGTGCGCCAGCGGGATAAAATCGCTCGCACAGGTGCATTCGCCGCCGCTAAATACGATGCCCTGAAGCTTGCCCGCGCGCGCATCCAAAAAGCGCAGAAACTCTTCGTTTGAAATTTTACCCTGAGAAGTAACGATTTGTGGGTTGTAGCAGTAGATGCAGCGCATATTGCAGCCGCAAAACCACACAATCGCGGCGATGTGATCAGCAAAATCAAGCATCGTAAACGGCGTGATCTCGTAAATCTGCGCGTTACGCAGGTTTAAGACTTGCGGCGGCTTCGTATGCGTTTGTTGCATTTGGCCGGTAGCGGCGACTAGGCGATCTGCTTTTTGTCTTTTTTCTCTTCAAAAAAGACGCGCTCTTTGTGTTCGCCCTTCTTTCCGATATTAAAGCTCTCTACTGGGCGCAAATAGCCCATCACTCTTGTGTAAACGACGCATTTTGTGCGTTTTGCTTCTAACTCTTTTGGAAATTCCATTCTCCATCCTTTCATTAAGATTAAAATTTAAATCGCTATTTAGGCGCCCTTGCTCTGCTTGGCCTTGTATTCCGCAAGCAGCTCCTCGTCGCATTTCGGGCAGTATTCATGCTCGCCGCTGATGTAGCCGTGCTTATGACAGACGCTGAAAATCGGCGTAATCGTGATATAAGGAAGCTTGTAGTTTTGCACTACGCTTTTTACGAGCTGTTTACACGCCTGAGCCGAGCTGATGCGCTCCTTCATATACAGATGCAGCACCGTGCCGCCGGTATAGGAGCTTTGCAGCTCATCTTGCATCGCCAGCGCCTCGAACGGATCGCTTCCGAAATTTGCCGGAAGCTGCGTCGAATTGGTGTAATATATATTTTTATCAAATCCCGCTTGGATGATATCTGCGTAGCGCTTTTTATCCTCTTTGGCGAAACGATACGTAGTTCCCTCGGCAGGCGTGGCTTCAAGATTATATAGGTTGCCCGTCTGCTCCTGAAACGAGCGGATCTTTTCGCGCAGATACTCAACCATTTTAAGGGCAAATTTACGCCCGAATTCCGTCGTAATATCTTCTTTGTTGCCGCTGAAATTTCGGATCATCTCGTTTGCGCCGTTGATACCGATGGTGCTGAAATGGTTATTAAAGCCCGGCAGATAGCGCTTCGTGTATGGATACAAGCCGCGCTCGAACATCTCGGTAACGAATTTTCGCTTTTTCTCAAGCGTCGATTTTGCAAGCTCTAAAAGCTCGTCCAGCCTCGCATACAGCGCCTCTTCGTTATTTTTATACAGATAGCCTAGGCGGGCTAAATTTATCGTTACGACGCCGATACTTCCCGTCATCTCCGCGCTTCCAAAAAGCCCGCCGCCGCGCTTAAGAAGCTCGCGCAGATCAAGCTGCAAGCGGCAGCACATCGAGCGTACGGCGCCAGGCTTATACGCCTTTGGATTGGGTACGCGCTCACCCTTTTCATTCGTGATATATTGCGAGCCGATAAAATTTTGAAAATAGCTCGAGCCTACCTTGGCGGTGTTTTCAAATACCGCGTCGGCCGCAGGAGTATCCCAATCAAACTCCTCCGTTAAATTCACCGTAGGAATCGGGAATGTAAAGGGCTGGCCGCACTTATCGCCTGTAGTTAAAACCTCGTAAAACGCAATCACGATGCGGTTCATCTCAGGCTCGAAATCGCCGTAAGTCATCGCCTCAAGCGAGCCCTTGCCGCGCCTTTTAGCCTCGGCCAAAAGCTCCTCGTCGCGTAAATTTTTAAATAGATGTTCGTTATTATGCGTAGGGATCTGCGTTTTTAGATCATCCGGGCAGGTCATGTCGATGGTGACGTTAGTAAACGGACTCTGCCCCCAGCGCGCGGGGACGTTTAGGTTAAACACGAAGCTCGTGATCGCCTTTTTAACCTCATCGTCGCTTAATTTATCGCGGAAAACGTATGGCGCCAAATATGTATCAAAGCTGCTAAACGCCTGTGCGCCCGCCCACTCGCTTTGTAAAATTCCAAGGAAATTCGCCATCTGATACAGCGCTTCGCGGAAATGCTTCGGCGCCTTGCTCTCGACGCGACCGCGCACGCCGTTAAAGCCTTCGTTTAGAAGCACGCGCAAGCTCCAGCCCGCGCAATACGCCGTAAGGCAGTCTAGATCGTGGATATGATAGTCGCCGTTTCGGTGCGCCGCGCCCTCCTCTCGAGAGTAAATTTTATCGAGCCAGTAGTTTGCGATGACCTTGCCGGCAGTGTTATTGATCAGGCCTGCGTTTGAGTAGCTGGTATTGGAATTTGCTAAAATTCGCCAATCCTGCTTGCTGATGTATTCATTGACCGTCTGGGTGCAGTTGATATAGGTCGTGTCCTCCTCAAGCCCCAAAATGTGCTCGCGCTGCATCTTATGCGTGTGGCGGTAGATCATAAAGCTCTTTAGAACGTCGAAATCGCCCGCTTCGAAGAGCTTTTTCTCGATGAGATCCTGAATATCTTCGACGCTTAGTTTATCCTTGAAAACGATCGCGCCCATTACGTTATCGAAGACTTTTTCGTCAAACTCGCTACCCGCGCTTTTGTAGGCTTTTTTGATAGCATCTTTTATTTTATAGGATTGAAATTCTTGAAAACTTCCGTCTCTTTTAATGATTTTTTTCATAAGCACCCCGAGAATTTTCTGAATAAATTGGCAGAAAGTATATCAAGGAATCTTTAACTCAAAATTAAAGGAACGAGCGGAATATCCGTTACAAATTTTGCTTATAAAAAACGAAATTTAACCAAATCTCGCTATAATCGCGGAGTTTATTTTATAAAATTTGGAAATGCTATGAAAAATTTTAAAATAAGTTTTTTCGTGATCTTGCTGTGTGCCTTTTTAGCGGGCTGTGCTGCGCTTAAAGGCTCTAAAAGCACGGATAATTCGGCACTTGCAGGAGGCATCGATCACGCAGGATATCCAAACGCGTATCTAGAGCGCATCGCGGGCGAAAGCATCGCTGATCTGCTCTCAAAGCGTATCGTCAGCAAGAAAGGCGGTAGATTCAGCGTCGTCGGCATCGAGCCACTGGACGGGACAAACGCACACGGCGTGGATGCGGAATTTTTGAGCAAAAAAATTAGAATTTCACTGCTGCATTCAGGCAAAGCGGTCGTCACAGACGCTCCAAGTAAAGATGAACTCGTATTTAGCAACGATGGCGTAAGCCGTGGCTATCACGCCGTAGAAAGCGGCTCGATCTACGCGCCGGATTACATCTTGGTAGGTAAAATTTTACCGCAAAGCCCCGCTGTGGCAAACGACGGTAAGGCTGGATCTAAAAAATCAAAAAGCTTAAATTCTGCAGCCAAAAATTCTACCGCACAAGCAAGCGAGAGCCTATTTTTAGAGCTTTCGATGATAGATACTCGCAACAACAAAAGCGTGTGGAAGTATAAAAAAGCGCTTCAAAAGCAAATTTAAGGAATTTTTCGCTAAACTCACGATTCATTTTTTTGAAAGGCGGTGAGGAAAGTGCCTGGAGTAAAGGTATATCCGAACGAATCATTTGACGAAGCTTACAGACGCTTTAAGAAGCAAACCGATCGTAACCTAGTCGTTACTGAGGTTCGCGCGAGACGATTTTTTGAGCCGATGACGGAAGTCCGCAAAAAGCAAAAAATTTCAGCTCGCAAAAAGATGCTTAAACGTCTTTACACGCTACGTCGCTACGAGTCACGCTTGTAGCAACTTGCGCGGATTTGTGGATTTTAAATTTGCAGATCTGCGCGAAATTTTATCTCATATCTTTTTAAATTTACAGCCCGCTTAAAATTTGCCCGCCCTGTCAGCGCCGAAATTCCGATCTAAATTTTAAAATTTACCTCTTAAATTTACCCGCCTTTGTGCGGCACTTGCCTTATACCACGCCGGCGAGCCGCTAAATTTTGAAATTTATTTTTACCTATTCGTTTTTTAGATATACTTCTACATAAATTTCAAGGAGCAACCATGGACCTAAACGACTACCTCCACACTCAAGATCAGCAGCCCTCAAACCCTCAAGAAAAAGAAGTGGCACTCATCAAATACACCTTCATCGCAGCCTGCGCCTTAAAAGCTATAGCCGAACTAGTGCTATTGCTATTAGGGATTTACGGCGGATTAGGAGTACTACTAAGCGCAGCGGCATTCGTGCTTTTTATCTTTAGCATTTATAACATCTCCAAGCTTACCGCAAGCCGCAGCCTTTTGCGCAACGTAGCCATTGCCTTTGCGGCGATATTTATAGGCGTATTGTTATTTATATTTTTAGCGGGCGGCATCATCGCTCAAATACTACTTGCATTGGGATTCATCGCATCGTTTCTATTTTTTTATAGATTTTATCAGGAGCTTGCCGACACTAGCGGAGTCGCGATATTTTCATATTGCTTTATCGCGCTTGTACTTGCAGCTATTGCAAATGCGTTTTTGGCGCGTTTTTCACTGCCTGCTACGGTGCTACTAAGCTTAGCGGCTCTTGCACTTAATGCTTTTGCTATGTTCAGCGTAGAGGGTTTTTCTCGTTCGTATTATTCTTATGATTTTAGAGGCAAGAGATAAATTTTGATTGCTTGATCGGTTGTGCAAAGACCAGCAAAGAGCTAAATTTTTAAAATTTAAAATTAAGGAGCAAGCCGTGGTCTATTTTAAACACATATTTCTCGCACTATTTTGCGGGGCGCTGTTTTGCGGCGCGCTTTACGGCGAAAATCAAAACAAAATTTCAAAACAAAATTCTAAATCTGACTTTATCTGGGGCGTTACGATCGACGACGGCTGGTACGAGGACGCACAAGACGCCGCAGGCGCGAAGTTGCAAAGCATCGTGCGCGCCCTGCAAGCCCTCCCCGCAAAACCCACCGTGCGCGTCGTGATGTCAAAAGAAATTAGCCCGCGCGAGTATGAGCCTCTTTTTAGACGGCTTAGCGAGGTCTCGTACGTAATGGCCTGCCCCGTGGATTCCTACGAGATGAGCTCGTACAAAAGCGTGAAAAGCTACGAAAAGAGGTTCGCGGACGCCTTTGCTGCGCTCGCGCCCTACGTGCAGATCTGGGAGATCGGCAACGAAATAAACGGCGAGGGCTGGCTCGGGGACGATGCGAATTTTATCGCCGCCAAGATGATCGCGGCATTCGAGTTCATCCACAAAAAGGGCGCTAAAACGGCGCTTACTGCGTATTATACGCCAAGCGGAGCACAGAAAACGCAGATGCGCGAGTGGCTGCGAAAATTCGTACCGCAGGATATGAAAGATGGGCTGGATTATCTTTTCGTAAGCTACTACGAGGACGATAACGAGGGCTTTGCGCCTGATTGGAGCGAAATTTTTACCGATCTGCAAAGCGCCTTCCCCGCTTCGAAGCTTGGCATCGGCGAGTGCGGAAACACGGCGGTAGACGCTACGCAGGCGAGTAAAAAGGCGATGATGAGGAGATATTATACAATGCCGCGCTACGTGAAAAACTACGTGGGCGGGTATTTTTGGTGGTATTTCGTGCAAGACTGCGTAAGCGGGGCGGGACCCGGCGCTTCAAACGGCAAAAATCGCGGCGCGCGCAACAAAGTAGAAGCCGCGGACGAACTGCTAAAAAGCCTTAGTGAAGCAATAGGCGAAGCGTACAGATAATGTACGGAGGATTTCAAATTTAAAGCGAAATTTTATGCTTTTTAGGTGCAACGAGCTAAAATTTAGATATGAAAACTTTTATAAAAATTTTAAAAATTACCGCCTTGGTCGTGAGCGTTGCATGCGTGCTTTTTGTGCTGTATATATTTGTGATTTTAAATTTGCTTTTTTCATCCGATACGCCCGAGGGTTGCGATCCTAGTATGCCCACTAGTGCGTGCGATTATATCGATGAAAAATTTGAAAAAGAGCTACAAAATTTGCCTCCCGTCGCCCCTCTGCCAAGCCTAGAAAAAAGACCTGTATTTTGGCTAGGCGAGAAAAAATTCGCAGGAGGCGCGAAGTTTGATTATCTATACATTAAGGACGATTTTGGGGTCTGGCTTAGGTATGAGGACAGCGATAGCGACGACTTCTTGCTACAAAAAGATATGCCAGAGCGCTACTATGGATACGACGAGATCGACCACTCGCCGGACGAAAGGCGGGTGAGTAGAGAGCTTGGATATTATAGCTACGGCATCTACGATATTTCGCTTTTTGAAAATGAAGCCAAGATATTTTCTCAAACGGCGCATAAGGTCGTGAGGAAATTTATCGGTTTCTTTAATCTACACTCTATGAGGGGCACATCTTTTGCGGCTCCACAAGGCACCGAGGAAAATTTAAACGCTATAAGAGGGCTTCAAACTCCGCTTGCGGATTTTCCGCAAAAGCAGAACTACTCCGCGCTCGGCCCAGCTTATAAATCTGAAGCTAAAGGTTATGTCGGAGATGAAATAGCCAAAAAGCTCGCTCGCAATATCTTTGAGATCAAAGGCGAGGGATGGCGGCAGACCATACGCATAAACAGCCGCGCCAAAGATATAAAGGTAATCTGCGGCGATGAAATTTGTCTTGCGCTTGCCTTCGATGAGAGCAAAATCAATAGCTGCGATAACGGTGCTGCATCCACGGCAATTTATACGCTAAATTTAAAGCAAAAATTTAATAATTTTCATACGCTTACTAGCGAAAATTTTAACTACGTCAAGCTACGCGATAATTATACTTTAGACGATGTGGAATCCTTTAAAATAGTCTTATCGAGATTCAGATATATCAAGGGGTATAACAAAGATCGCGAAATCACGGACTACGAGGTTATCTTGCGAAATAGCGAGGGCGAGCAGGTTAATGAAATCTGCAGAAACGAAATTAAGAGGGCTCGCAGTCGCTTGCGATAAATCCAAGATAGCGCCGCAGGATTTGACACATAAGGTCGTGATTACGACGCGCTTTAATTTAGCTTTTAAAATTTACGCGAGAATTTTAAAATTCTAAGCTTCAAACTTTAAAATTTGCCTGCGGAGCTTTTAAAATTTATCACTCGGCTTAGGTTTATTTTATCCGCGCCAAGACAGCGAAATTTTTAGGGCGTCGCGATAACTAAGCACAAGATAGCGAAATTTCACAAAGCTGCGGCGAACAAGATGCGCAGAGAATGCACGCAAATTTCAAATTTATCTAGATTTTTTGCCCGCTCGCCCGACGCCTAGCACAATTATTTAGCCACAATTCCTCTTGCTCGCTTTACTTTTCGCTCGTCTTATAATTCCTGCTTGATATTACACTTTGCGAAGCTACTGCGCGTCCTTTCGCAAAACTGCACAGCATGTGGGATTGTGCCCATCGCTCGCAAGTTTTGCAGCACATGCGCGCGATAAAATTCCGTAGCGCAGGCACTTTAAATAAATTTTGATTTAAAAGCGCAAGCTTAGAGGCGATTTAAATTTAAAGCTCACGCGTTCCACGGCTAGCCTGCAAGCGCCCTGCCCGCGAGCAGCCCAGCGTAGCAAAACAGCATACAAACGCATACGCTTAAGACCGCGTTTAGCACACCGATAGCAAATTCTTGCGCCAGCAATAATTGCAGCGTATCGTAGCTGAACGTAGAAAATGTCGTAAAGCCGCCCAGCGCGCCTGCGATAAAAAATACCCGCACGCTCTGCGTTAAATTTAGTGCGAGTAAAAACCCTATCAGCAGGCTTCCCAGTGCATTTACGCAAAAAGTAGCGATCGGAAACGCGCTCCAAAATCCGGCGCGATCCATTGCGCGCGCGATCGCTCCGCTTAGGCCTACTCGCGCCATCGCGCCTACACATCCGCCTAGCCCTGCTAAAATCAAGTTCGTCAATCCAAGTCCTTTTAAAATTTGTAAATTTTATTTCGCTATCTCGCCTCCATAGGACAAAAGATGTGCGACTTCGCTATTTTAACGCGGCTAGTTAAAATTCAGCTTTTAAAATTTGCTCGCGCTTTTTGAAATTTCGTTTTAAAATTTTACTCGCGCGACGAAACGCGACGTTTTACGCGCCGCCGCAAAATAGCGACTAAGCGCGCGCAGTGTAAGAGGACGGCAAGGCAAAAACTACGAGACGCAAAAGGGCGGCGTAGCAAAACAGCGCACATAGAACCGCTCTGACGCGCCCGTAGCAGGCGCCTAAACCGCGCTTGTAGCAAAACTGAGGCGAGACAAAACGTAGCGTAGTAAAATCGTCCGTAGCGCTACTGTAGTACCTTTTTTAGCGCCAGCGCAAATAGCACGACGTAGAGGACGAGCAGCCATTTTTTCTGCGTTTCGCGCTTTGCACGGCGAGCCTGAGAGGTGCCGAAATACACGCCCAAAAGCCCGCCCACGGCTAGCAGCGCGCCGCGTTCGTAATCTACATGGCCGTTGTACGAAAGGCTTAAAAGCGCGCTAAATGAGCCGAAAACGATGAAAAACAGCCCCATGCAGACCGCTCTTTTGATATCGACGCCCAAAAATCCGACCAAAATCGGCGTCAGAAATACCGCGCCGCCCACGCCCATGCTAAGCGCGATCGCGCCGATAGCAAAGCCGATGAAAAACAGCACCGCACCGTGGGGATCGGCGTTGCCGCCACTTGTTACGTTCGTGCTAAAGAGTTTGAGAAATGAGATCGCAAGCGTCAGCAGGAGGCCGATCTCAAGCATGATTTCTGGCGAGTATTTTACGATGAAGCCCGATATGCTCGCGCCGCACAGCCCTCCGAGCCCCACTGCGATGCCGCTATCTAGGCGAAGCTTGCCCGCGCGGTAGTTCAGATATGAGCCAAAAAGCGAGACGATGAACATCTGCATCACCGAGATGCCCGCGGCGGTCTTGACGTCGTATCCCAGAGCCATCATCACGGGCATTACGACCGTGCCGCCGCCGATACCGAAAAAGCCTGATATGAAGCCCACGACGACGCCGACAAAGGGGAGTTCTAGCATTTTTGATCCTTAAAATTTGAAGCAAAGTTTATAGCTTTAAAATTTAAAGCTTGCTAAATTTGCGGAATTTTGGATTTGAAAGCGGGAAATTTGCGGGATTTTAAAGCATGAAATTTCAGAGCGTAGAATTTTAATTGCAGAAATTCGGCTAGAAACTCTAATGCACTGGGTTACTAGAGTTTGTAGCGATGGCGTATTTTGCTGCGTTTGCGGATTTTTGGAATTTCAAAGCGTGAAATTTTGGCTCAAAATTTTATCGCAACGGAACGCAAGCCATAATTTCGGCTTAAAATTTTATACGGGGCTAGCCCGCTTAAGTCCACTTTTTCGCGGTTTTGGGGTAGAATTTTGGATCGGAATCTGCGCCTAGACTACGGCAGCTCAGTTTAAATTTTATATAAAATTTCACGTTTAGATCGCGGGCGCAGTATTTTTACCGCGATTAAATTTTCGACAGGATTCTATCGCGGCGAAATTTCATACGGCGAAATTCCACACGGTAAAATTTTAGATAAAATTTCTACAGCAGATTGCAAGTAAAATTCCTTCCGCATAAAGTTACGTTTCCATACACGATTGCACGCGCGACGCATCCTCCTTCGTGAAAATTCTTTCTGTGCGGAGGACAACAGCAAAATTTCCGCGCTCCGTATTCTAAAAATCGCCGCAAAATCGGTGCAAAATCAAGACAAGATCGGCGTAAAATTTATGCGGAGCGCGCAGACGCAAAGAGCGTAAATTTTATTCTAAAAAATCTTGCGGTAAAATTTCGCCGCCAAAAGCCCGTCCAAAGCTCGCCAAAAGAGAGCAAAAAGACTAAAAAGCCGCCGCCGCAAAATCCTCACGCCAAAATCTGCCCGCAAATTTCTCCCGGTAAAATTGCTTTGGATGGGGCGGGATTTGAACTCGCGGCAAATTGTTCGGGCCAAATTTTACATAAAAATCCGCATTAAACCTGCAAAATTTATCGAAAATTTCTACGAGCGGTTTTCGCGCCTTATGAAATTTTCAGCACGATCTCCTTTTTTAGCCCGATCTGTTTGATCTCGAGCACGGAAGCGCCGCCCAAACGCAGCGCAAGCACCTCCGCTTCGCTGCAAGCGCCTGTCAGAGCGATTTCGCGCAACACCTTGCCGCGCCAGGCCTTAGCGTAGTGGCTCAGCACCTTGCCGCCTTTGATGAAACTAAAACTCAAATATTCGTGCTTCATCTCATAAAATTTTTCGTAAAATCCCGCGCGCAGATCCACGACGCACTCATCCGCTAGATAGCGATCCAGCGCTGTGGAGAAGCTATCGCGATAAAATTTCGCCGCGTCTATGCCGCCGAATTTTTCGCCCTGTTTGAGCTTGTAGTTCGGCAGCGCGTCGCCGCCAAGTACGGGGCCGAAAAGGTTTGAGAAAATTATCGTATTTCGCTCTGCAAACTCCCGCGCTACAGCGCTTAGCGACGCGTAGCCCAGGGCGCGATACGCAGTACCCGTGTAGCGCAAAAGCGCCTTCGCGCAGCCTTTTTCAAAGATATTTTCGCGCAAAGAGGCATCCCATTTTTTCAGTCCGAAAAGCTTGCAAAGCTCCGCCTCGCTCGCCCCCTCCGTAAACTCCGCGTAGGCGCGCAGCATCTGCAGGCGCTTTTCGTAAAGATCCGCAAAGATGAAATTTTGCTCGCAAATGCGTGCGCCGCCGCTTTGCTCGCTTTTCATCTCGCTTGGGGAAAATAAAATTTTCATACGCTCTCCTTAAAATTTGCTAATTTTACTAAAATTTTGCTTGCATTAAGCCCGCCCAGGCTCGCGCCGCCCGCTCAAATTTAAGCTAAGCAGCGTATAATGGCGCTAAAAATTCCAAGGACGAAAATGCTTTTAGAAGAGCCACTTTTTTACTACAGCGAAATTTTAAAGACGCATCCGCAAAGCTACCTCGCAGAGGACGACGCTCAGGTCATCATCGGCATCGATTGCGATTATTTCGACGGATTTAAGATGAGCTTTGAGGCTCTAAAGCTTAAATTTGATGAGGTAAAAAGCGCAAAAGCAGGCGCAAGCGAGTTTAAAAACGCGAGCTTTGCCGGACTTTTCGGCGTTTTGGGCTACGACATCGTGCGCTCGTTCGAAAATATCGGCGCACCGAAGCAGGCACTGTATGACTTCCCGCCGTTTTTTTACGCCGACGCCGCAAACTACCTGCACTACGATAAAATCAGCAAAATTTATGATTTTTACGGCAAAGATGCCCAAATTTACGAAAGCCTGCGCGAGCTTAGTTCTCAAGGCTCGCAGCAAAGCTCCGTCGGAGTAGTAGGCGCGCCGCAGAGTGCCGTAAGAACGGATGCCGCGATAAAAAACGAGGCAAAATCGCAAAACGCGGCGAAACTCGCGCCGCAGAAAAGAGAGCTTAAATTTAAAATTTTAACCGATCTTGGCACCGAGGAGTCTCATTTTAGCGCGATGGTCGAAGCTGCAAAAGAAAAGATAAAAAGCGGCGACGTGTTTCAGGTCGTGCTGGGCGAAATTTTAAAAATCGGTACGAATCTCGGCAGCTTGGAGTTTTACGAGCGACTCAAAAAGAACAATCCGAGCCCCTATATGTTTCACTTCCCGACGCCGTACGGCTGCGTCGCGGGCTCCAGCCCCGAGCTGATTATGGAGATCAAAAAGGACGAAATTTTTGTAGCTCCCATCGCAGGCACCCGCAGCAGAGGCGCGAACGCCGAAGCCGACGCGGCGCTTGAGCGCGAGCTTTTAAGCGATGAAAAGGAGCTTGCGGAGCATCGGATGCTGATCGATCTAGCTCGCAACGACATCGGCAAATTCGCCGCGCCAGCCTCGGTGCGGGTGCAAAACGCGATGCGCATCGTGCGCTACGAAAGCGTGATGCACATCGTAAGCGAGGTCTACGGCACCAAGCCGCGCGGGGTAAGCGCGTTTGAGGTGCTTAGCACGATCTTTCCTGCGGGCACGCTAAGCGGCAGCCCGAAGATCCGTGCGATGCAGATCATAAACGAGCTGGAGCGCTACGAGCGCGGTATATACGGCGGCGGAATTGGGTTTTGGCGCTTTAGCGGCGACGTGATGCAGGCGATCTTGATTCGCTCGGCAATCTTCGTAAATCGCGACGCGCAAGATTCCTGCTCGGACGAGGATTTTAAACGAAATTCCGGTTTAAATTTAGACGCTACTTGCGGCGGGATAAATTCCGAAGCGACGGAGCTTTGCGACGCTGAAAATCCCGAGACGACGGAGCTTTGCGATGCCGCGGCGCAAAAGGGTAACGGCGAGGCGCAAAATTTAGCTCGTGCGAGCGAGCGCGACGCGAGATTAAATTTAAAAGCTCGCGCAGACCGCGGGACGCAAAATTTAGAAAGCGAGTCGAGCTTTAGCCGCGCGATGCGGTTTGAGGCTGCTAAATTTAACGCGGAGAATTTTGGCTGCGAAGGGCTAAGCAATCTCGTATTTATCGGCGCTGGCGCGGGTATCGTTTACGACAGCTCGCCAAAGAGCGAATACGCGGAGATCTGCAAAAAGCGCAAAAGCCCGCTTAAAGCGATCGAGGAGCTATGCGAGAAAGTTTAGACGCTTTAAATTTAAGCAGCTGGGCGCGCCGCTTTTCGGTGCGAGTTTGATTCGGCTAAATTTAAAGCGTGTTCGCTGCGAGAGCGTTAAAATTTAACGGCGAGCTTCATTCGGCGCCGCAATGCTGAGATACATATCGGCCGCAAAGCAGCACAAAGTCGCGACTCAGTAATGCAGCGGGCGCGGGCGGAATTTAAATTTAGCCCGCAGCGGCGCTAAAACGGCGCTAAATTTAGCCGCCGCAAAGCGGTTAAATTTAAACTATTTAGAATTTTAAAGAGGCGCAAACGCCCTAAAAAAGGATAAAATTTTGATTTTAATGATAGATAATTACGACAGCTTCGTTTTTAATATTTATCAATACATTTTGGAGCTCACGGGTGAGGAGGTGCGCTACTTCCGCAACGACGAGATAACGCTGCAGCGGGTGCGCGAGCTTGCTCCGTCGCACATAATCCTAAGCCCCGGGCCAAATCACCCAAAAGATAGCGGCGTTTGTTTAGAGATTTTGCGCGCGGATCTGGATGTGCCGATTTTGGGCGTGTGTTTGGGGCATCAGGCGATCGGATATGCGGCGGGCGCGGAGATAAAGCAGCTGGAGGTGCCGCTGCACGGCAAGAGCTCGGCGATCGAAATTTACGCAGATGGAGTGCTTTTTAGCGGACTACCGCGTAAATTTGAAGTGATGCGCTACCACTCGCTTTATGTGGACGAAGCGACGCTACCGAGCGAGTTTGAAATTTTAGCAAAGAGCGAAAATGACGGCGTTATAATGGCGATGAAGCACCGAAATAAGCCGGTTTTCGGCATTCAATTTCATCCCGAGAGCTTTTTTACCCAATACGGCAAAAAGATCATCGAAAATTTCATCAATTACGGCAAAAAGATAATTTTAAAGGAGAAACTCGTGGTAAATTTCGCCCCGTTTATGTTGAAGCTACAAAAGGGCTTCCCGCTAGATAGCGACGATTACGCCGTCATTTGCAAGGCGCTTTACGAGCAGGATTACGACATCGTGCAGCTTGCGGGGCTGCTCGTGCTGATCAGCGAAAAATCGCTCTATCCAAGCAGCCTCACGGCGCTCGTGCGTAGTATCTTAAAATACTCGATCACCTACGACGATCCGAGCCCGATGTTTGACATCGTGGGCACGGGCGGCGATAGGCTAAAGACGATCAATATCTCAACGACCGTGGCCTTTATCGCAGCAAGCTTCGGAGTGCGCGTCGCCAAGCACGGCAACCGCGCGATTACTAGCAGATCGGGCAGCTCCGATGCTCTGGATGCCCTGGGCGTGCCGCTACTTAGCGATCTTGCGCAGATTAGGGCGCTGCTAGATCGCACGGGACTAGCGTTTTTTCACGCGCCGTTTTTTCACAAGATCACCGCCGAGGTCAAAGAGGTGCGCAACCGCCTAAAAATCGGCACCGTCTTTAATATAATGGGACCGCTTTTAAATCCAAATTTAAGCCTAAGCAATCAGATCGTAGGCAATTATTTGGAGGAAGTAAACGGGCTCATCGCCGAAACACTGATGATTTTAGGGCGTAAGCACGCTCTGGTGGTACACGGCATGGACGGCATGGATGAGATCAGCCTGTGCGACGAGACGCTAATCCACGAGGTCAAGAACGGTAAAATTTTAGAATACCGCGTAAATCCCGAGCAGTTCGGCTTCGCTCGGGCATTTCACAGCGATATCGAAGGCGGCGACGGCGAAGCTAATGCCGAGATTTTAAAGCAAATTTTAAAAGGCGAGCTGAACGGGCCGAAATTTGACATCGTCGTGCTAAACGCGATGTTTGCGCTATACTGCGCCGATGTCGTGGCAAGCCCTGCAGAGGCTAAGCCACTCATCTTAGAGGCGATCGGATCGGGCAAAACGTGGAAATTTTACGAAAACTACGTAGGGGTGGGAGCTTAGATGGCTAGCGGCGAAAAGAGAGAGTTTTTAAGCGAGCAGCTCATCAGCTATCTGGGCAACAAGCGCTCACTGTTAGCGCCGATAGAGCGGGCGATCTACGAAATCAAAGCGGAGCTTGGGCAGGGCAAGATCAGCTTTGCAGACGTCTTCAGCGGCAGCGGCATCGTCGCACGCCTGGCTAAAGCGCACTCAAACCTCGTGATCGCAAACGATCTGGAGGGCTACTCGCGCGCGATAAACTCCTGCTATCTTTCAAATTTTAGCGACGAGCTGTGGCGAGATTTGACCGAGCTGCACGCTGAAATTTTAAGAAATTTCACGCCGAAGGAGAGCTTTTTTAGCGAGCTGTACGCGCCGAAGGACGATGAGTATATCAAAGCGGGCGAGCGCGCTTTTTACACGCGCCGAAACGCCCTGATTTTGGGCGGGCTTTGCGAGCAGATCGGTAAAATCCCGCAAGAATTTCGCGATTTTTTCACCGCGCCGCTACTTAGCGAGGCGAGCATCCACTCAAACACGGGCGGCGTTTTTAAGGGCTTTTATAAGGATAAAGCAGGCGTAGGCAAGTTCGGCGGTAGCGGCGAAAACGCGCTAGCTCGCATAATGGGCGAAATTTCCCTGCGCCTGCCCGTGCTTTCAAATTTCGCCTGCGAAAGCGCGGTCTTTCAAGAGGATGCCGCGCGCTTTGCACAGAGCGCGCGCGAGCGCTTTTCGCAGCTTGACGTCGCGTATTTTGATCCGCCCTACAATCAGCATCCCTACGGCTCGAACTATTTCATGCTAAATTTGATCACGGATTTTATAAACGAGGGCAAGCGCCCAAACGCTGCAGGGATTAGCAGGGTTTCTGGGATCCCAGCAGACTGGAACCGCTCGGCCTACAACAAAAAATCAAGCTCTGCGGAGGAATTTTTCGCGCTGCTAGCAGGATTTCCGGCGAAATTTTTAATAATCTCTTTTAATTCCGAGGGCTTTATCTCGAAGGCGGAATTTTTAAAAAACCTCGCGAAAATCGGCTCCGTGCGCACGATAGAGATCCGCTATCCGGCCTACCGCGCGAGCAGAAATTTAAGCGCGCGCGAGCTTTACGTGACGGAATTTTTATATGTCGTACAAAAGTAAGATTAAAATTTGCGGCATCAAAAGTGCCGCCGAAGCCCGCACAGTGCTGGCATGCAGCTCGGCTTTATGCGCCAATTTAGAGTGCGCGGACGACGCTAAAAATTTACCGCAATCAGGTAGCGAGAGCTCAATAAAAAATTCTAATTTTTGCAGCGAAAATTCTAGGCGAAATTTTAATTCGGATGCCGAGAATTCTACGCAAAATTCCGGCAGCAAGAATTTCGCGCCAAATTTTAATCAGGGCGGCGAGAATTTTACCTGCCGCGCACAAAATCATGCAAATTTTACGCCCGAGCAAAATTCCGATTGCGATAAAAATTTCAGAAGCGATTCGCGAAATCTGGGCGACGGCTCGGGCGTGCGGGTGGAATTTTTAGGCGTGATCTTCGTATCAAGCTCCAAGCGCCGCGTCAGCGTAGAAACTGCGCGCGAAATCGCACGTATCGCGCACCAAAACGGCGCAAAGTGCGTCGGAGTTTTTGCTTTGAGCTCCGAAAAACACAGCGCTGCCGCGTGCGAATGTAAAAATTTTAGCAGCAAAGCTCGCGGCGAAGAAATTTGTGAAGATAAAATTTACGCGGGCACGAGCAGCAGTATAGAATTTTACGAAAACGAGCGCGAGGATTTGAGCGTAAATTTAAACGCAAACTGCGCCGCGCCTGCTTCTATAAAGGATCTAAATTCTGAAATTTTAGACGCGGAAGCTCTAAGCGAGGAGCAAATTTTAAAAATTTGCAACCTTTGCGAGCTGGACTGCGCTCAAATTTATGGACGCATAAGCGCGGACTTTAAAACGCGCCTCAACGCAGCGGGCGTCGAGGCGTGGCAGGTGCTAAGTATCGGCGTCGAGATGCCGCCGCTTGAGGGTTTGAGCTGCGATCGGATCTTATTCGACGCAAAAGGAGCTAGCCTGGGCGGTAACGGCGTAAGCTTCGACTGGGGTTTGCTGCGACATGCAGGGCTTGGCTACGAAGAGCGAGGTGGTGCGGCGCGCGATGAAAAAAACTGCGCGGGCAGCGCAACTCAAAACATAGGCAGCACAAAATACGACTCGGCTAGCGGGCGATGCGATACGCAAAATGACGCAGCAAGTGACGAAAAATACTACGTAGCAGGCACAATGCAAGGCGCTGGCGACACAAGGAGCCATCTTAAACATAGCGCGATCTGTAGCGGATATAGCGAGGGGAATTTAAAGCGCGACAAAAACAACGGCTACAACAATTCCTGCGTGGAGCATAGCGAAAACGGAAATTTAAATCTCGAGAAAGCAAGCAACATGTGCTGTGCCTCTAATAGCAATGAAGCGAGCGAGCGCGCACATGATATTGTTCGATCGAGCAATACGAAACAAGAAGCGAGCGCCGATCGTCGCGCCGCAAAGAATGACGATGAGTGCAAATTTAGCGCGTGTGCTACCGCGCGGCTGAGTGGTGTAAGACCCGCAAGCGAAGGCGTCAATGATCAAGGCGCAAGCGACTATGAGGCGAGCGCGCCAAATACTTCAAATGACGGCGACGAAGTGGACAAGCTGGATACCACAAAAGATGATAGCGCGAATAAGCATGACGCTGCTGCTAAAAGCGGTGCGATATCTTTCATTCTTGCTGGTGGTATCGGCGCACAAAATATCCGTGAGGCGCTCGCACTGCGCCCATACGCTATCGATCTAAACAGCCGCGTGGAGGACGCGCGAGGCATTAAAGATCCGAAAAAGATAAGCGAAATTTTGCAAATTTTAAAAAATGCGCAAGGCTGATCTCTGCGTGCAAACTCGCGCGATAGTTATATCTAAATCAAGCGTGTATAAGGAGGAGCCAAATGCATAACGACGAAATTGCTAGGTTTGGCATAAGCAAAACGCGGTATGATAAAAATATAAAGGACTTCTTGCAAAATAAAAATTGCGATAAGCGAAATTTGGCGGGTGGTGGGCTAAAATTTACGAGCGACGGCGGGCAAAATTCTATAAATGTCAGCGAACGAAATTTTACGAATGCCATTGAACAAAAATCGCAAAGCGATCTCTCTTGCGCCGCTGATACGCCCTCGCAAAATTTTAGACCTCAAGTAAAAAATTACGACAAAGAGCCGATAATCATAAAAGACAACTCGATAGAGATGATTAAATTTTATTCGCCATTTCTATATTTTCTTAATTTCATAGATTTTGGAACAAGGCAAGACTCGCCAAGATCTGTTAAACACTGGCTAGAACTTCCTGGTAAATTTGGCACCTGCTATATAAAATTTAAAAATTCAGTTATCGAATATTATTCCGAGAAAAAGAGAGCGACCCTATACTCTATAAATTTATCCGAAATAATTGCGATAAAACGCACCTTTGGGCCATCCACTTTTAAAATGACGAAAAAAGGTAAAATTTCAACATTTTTTGTCGCGTTCACGTGGATAATCCTTTTATCTTTGGTAGTAACTTTTAAAAATAAAATTTCTTATGGAATTTTAATTGTGCCGATCTCCTTATTTTTGGCGTTTGCGCCCTTAATCATATTTAGATTTAAGAAAAATTTGGGATTTGACATAGGAAACGACAGCCTTATTTTTATGAGCAATGGTAATTATATCGAAGTAAGCATATTAACAAGTAAAGAATACAAAGAGCTAAAAGCCTATTTTCTACTCAAAATAGGGAAAAATTTAGATAAAATCCCGCCGCAAATTTTCGTGTAGATCATAAAGAATAAAAGATGAATAGAAAACAGAGGCTTGAGAAGCTAAAGAAAATTCTAAATGAACGACGACAAAATTTAGAACAAGGATCACAGGAAAATTCTGACGCCGAAAATTTTGACAGTAAGAATTCTAAATTTGAAAAACTCACGGATGACTCTACGATAAATACAAACGAAAAACCTAATAAATTTGAACAAAATCCGAGTTGCGCTAGTGATTATAATAAAGAGCCTTTAGTGCTCAAAGATAGGACGAATTTTTATATAGTTCTTGCTACGGTATGCACGCTTGCGATTATGATTTTTATGTATTCATACGAACCCAATCAAACTAGATATAATCAGCTTTTTATAGTATTTCCATTTTTCGGATTGCCTATAATAATGGAATATTTTACAAATTTTTTTAATAAGAAATTTGTAAAATTTTATAATGATCGAGTTACTTATTATACAAACAAAATGCCTGAAAAAACTATATTCTTAGATGATCTTAAGGATGTAAAAAGAGCCTATTTTGCAAGAGATAATGAGTGGCTTAGGAGGCAAGGCGCTTTTTATAGATTTCTCTTTAAATTTGAACCATACACTACGATAATCGCTTTTTTATTAATCTGTATATTAGTATTGGCTATCGACGTAAGAAAATATATAGAAACAGGTAGTTTCAGAGTATTTTTCATATCTATACTTGCATTTTTGTTTTTATTCGTCTTAAAATTTATATATTTTTTGGTTTTTAAATTTCAACTTAGACTTATATTCTACGATA
>CALKQT010000046.1 GCA_937990735.1 uncultured Campylobacter sp.
CTCGCTAATTTCGGAATTATCAAGTATTGCAATTTGCTTTACTCGCCCTTCACTTAGTCCGATAAGCTCCCCGAGCTGCTTATAAGTAAGCCCAAGCTGTTTGCAGGTTCGCTTAATCAGATTGTCGCTTGCTTCTGCCATTTTCTCTCCTTTAAAAGATGCGATATTCTACCAAAATTTCACTTCATAAAACCTTAATCAAAAGCCCTTAGATAGGGCTTTTTGTTAAAGTTTGCAAGGCGCGGATTTTTAGACATTTGCGCTTTGCAAATTCTCTATCTTAGTCTCGATGCGGAAGTTGTCTTTCACCGTGCGCTTTAGCCCAAGCTTAACGAGGCTTGCGTCATCAAGTTCGCAGATCGCGTCTTTGTTTATAGTCTCTTCGTAGGATATGCAATCATCAAGCTTATAGCTCTTTAGCGCCTTGATGAGCTTTTCGACCTTTTCTTTGATGCGCGGCAAACTTACGCTCTTGCTTAGTTTGTATCCGATCTTGCCGAAGGTAAAGTCCTTACTGCGCTTTTCGGCAAACTCCGCTTTATTGCTCTCGCAGAAAGCCGTGATTTGGGCTTCGATATATTTCTTTTCGCTATCGAGCTTTTCTACCTTAGCTTTTTGCGCGTCCTTGATCTCATTGCACTTTAACGTTATTTCGCCGTTAATATCGGCTAATGCCACCTCAAGCTCACATACTCGCTTTAGCGCGTTATCGACGTCTGCGAAGTTTTTGATCTCCATAGTTTTTCTCCTAAAATTTTAAATCTTTTGGCTAGTCCGTATTTTATGACGTAGCCGTATCGTAGGCAGATCGGAAGGTTGTTTTTATTCTTCTTTACGATCCGCACCGCATGCCTCTCACTCATCGAAAAGACTAAATTTCAACTCCCTCACGCCGAGCTGCCTTGCAAGCTCTCGCTCGTATGCCATGCCCTTGCTATTTTCGCTGCCTTCGCAGGCAAAAAAGTAGTAGTAGCTGCATACCGAGAGGAGCTCCTCGCAGTTTTTCATTATGCGATCTCGCTCCAGCTCGCTATACACCCCCATCCATGCAAGCACCGGGCTTATGGGTTCGTAGCCGTTGGCGCGCACGATGGCGCAGGCCTGCTCGGCAAGCTTGCGGGCGCAGTAGTCGCGATCTCGATCATGCTTGCATTTGATACTTGCATACGGCGAGCTTACGAAACAAAGCCTTGCCGTTCGTTTGTCCATCTTTTCTCCTTTCTTTTAAAATTTAACTTTATCGAGCCCTTGAAAAGGGCTCTGTAAAATTAATTTATGCTGGCTTTATAGGCTTTCACCCCTTCGCAGCGCTCGCTGATCTTTGATACTATCTTGCTTAGCACCTCACGTCTTGAAACCTCCGCCGTATAGCACACTAGCTTTAGCCCAAACCTCTCCTCATCGATACTTACGAAAAGCTCGCATTTAAATTCGCCTCTGATCTCCGTATCGGCCTCATAAACCGGTAGCGTAAAAGTGATCGTCTTTGGTATAGAGATGGTCTCTTTCGCTCCCGATTTGATCTCGACGTCTAGGCTAATTTTTGAGCTAGTGTTTTTCTGCACGCTGTCGAATTTCCTGACCGCCTGCAAGCTTTCTGCTAGCTCGATTACGTCCATATCGTCGTTTGCCTTGCCGTCTATGTCTGAAATAAACATAAATAGGCTTTTTAGCAGAAATACGAAGTCGCGCTGACCTAGATTTTTGCCTATGCTCTCTTCAAAGGCCTTAAAAAACGGTGTAACGCCTAAGCCCAGATTTATGCGCTTTTCACAAAACTCAGCCTTATCTTTAGAATTAAAATCGACGATGCACTTTATGCTTTTATCGTCGAAAAATAGCTTTGAGCTAGGCTCTTTATATTCATTGACTAGATCAACGAAGCTATCTACGTCAAGAGCGTCTACGGTATATTTGTTTCTTAGAGGCTCTTTTAGTAAAACTTCGGATATTCCGTAGTCTTGGTGCCTTAGTATGGCTCTTTTGTCTTCGTCCAGCACTACGCTAGGTACTACGTATTTACTCTCTTTTTCTTGCATTTTCTATCCTTTTTAAAATTTACATTTTCATTACGAGCTGATTAGGCGCATTTCGCACCGGAAGTAGCTCGTTTGAGACATAAAATCTAGCTTTTACGGGCTCTTTTGGAAGGCTAGCGCTCGTAGTTCCGAAAACGAGTACCTCTCCTTCTGAATTTGGATCGGATTTAACGCTTATTTTTATCGTTACCCCGGCTGTTTTCCCCGTAATCTGCACCGCCCTTATGGCTTCTTTTAAATTTTCTGCGGCTGCGCCTAAAAGCGCTCCTGCACCTAAGCTTCGCAAGGCGTCAACTAAGACATCTATATCGCTATTTACTATCGTCATTTCTTAGACCTTTCTTTTGATTTTTCAGGGCTTTACCCACCTTGAGCTATTGATATAACTCCTCTGCCGCACTTTGAGCTCATTAAGCGCTTAATGGAGCCGTCGCGTTTAAAGACTCCATTAAAAGCTTTATTTTGTCTACCAAGCTTCTTGTAAATACTTTACAATTTTCCCGATATACGGGCTTTCTGCCATCGTCTCATCTGCGCAGATGTGAAGCCTACCGAAGCTCGCAATTTCCGCACAAGGCTTTTTATCTCCGTAGCAAAAGCTCACATAAAACGCCCAGCCCTTTACAAGCTGCCCGCCTCTTATCTCATCGCGACGCACCGAGCGCAGACCTACGCTTACCATATCAGGCACGGCGGCGCTCATCTTTGCATGTAGTTCGCGAAGTGAGCTCGCGCTGTAGTTTTCGGCGCTTAGATTGATTAGATCCTTTAGCTTCAACTCTTCGTTCCTTTCAGGCTCCAGCCGCTACCGAGCCTTTGAGCTTCGCAGCGCTCAAGTTCGGCGATGGTTTCAAATATCTCCATCCACTTCTTGCGATTTTTCGGGTGCCTAAGCTTCGCAAGCGCCGTGCGCTCTATCATCGCGACGCGCTCGACGCTGATGCCTAGCATCGCCGCAAGCTCGCGGTAAGCTACGTCCGCATCGCCCTTTAGCATCCTCACCCGCTCGGCGCATACCTTGTCCGTACGGTAGCCCTGAATTCTTTGCATTTCACCCTTCCTTTTGCTTCCGCTTATCGCGCCTACTTAGTGCTAGCGACATCTTTCTTCTCTTCAAATAGCACGCGCTGCTTATGCTCGCCTACTTTACCAATATTGAAGCTCTCTACCGGGCGCAGGTAGCCCATTACGCGAGTATAGACGATGCACTTGGTGCGTTTGGCTTGCAGCTCTCTTGGAAATTTCATATTTCATCCTTTAAATTTGACTTTATAAGACGCCCGCACGGGGCGCCATTTAAAATCAAAGCTGCCTAACTCCAAATCGTTCCTAGTCCTCGATGAAATCTCGGCACCGGCACCGTTATGCTCTCGCGCTTTCTCATCTTTGCGATCCAGCCCCGCGGGGTCTTGAATAGAATGAATGAGTGCGCAATTATTATTTCGTCTTTGCAGGCCTTTAGATCGCTCATTTTCATACCCTTATACGCTTTCATCTCTTTCTCCTTATAAAATCACCATACCGCAGGCTTGGGCTATGATCTCCTCGCCTACGGCGCAGCCGTTAAGAGCCGCTAGGCGGACCGACTTTTTGTGCAACTTTTCGGACGCGCGGAAGTTGCCTTTGGCGTGAGCGAAGATCCCCGTGCCGTAAAAGGCATCGCTCTCCTCTTTGCTTAGCCCCTGCATAGCCCACTTGCCGCAAATGCGGCTATATAGCTGCCTAAGCTCCTTATTGCGCCCCACTAAATTCTTTAGCAAAATCTCCGTGCCTGCTAGAATTAGCGGAGTACTCGAAAAATCGTAAATTCTACGTAGATCCTCAAGCGCCCTGAGCGGCAGATGCTCGGCTTCGTCGATTAGCAGCACCTTATCGGCGGTTTTTAAGAAGCTTGAAATCGCTTTTAATTTGGCATTCGCGCTGCCTGCGGCTTCCAGCCTTAGCGCCTCGCATAGCTCGCCAAGCAAAGCGTTAGCGTTGGTGTGGCAAGTAGCTTCAATTAGCACCGCGTTAGGATTTTTGGCGGCAAAGTCGCGTAGTATCGTGCTCTTGCCGCTACCTGCGGTGCCGTAAAGCAAAGCTATCTCGCGCTCGCCTACGGCTTCGGAGATGACGAAATTCGCCATCTTGTAGTCCCGTGAATTAAAAATTTCATCTCGCGCGGGCGAGGCGGCAAACTCTTTTGCTTTTTTGGCGCTAGCATCGATATAGGCGCCTATCTTGGCTGCGATCGCCGCATTATCACCCTTGTATTTGCCCGCTCGAAACTGACTTATCGCTCCCGGACTGATGCCCAAAGCCCGCGCAAGCGCACTCATACTCACGCTTCCGCCCTCTAAGAATTCGTTTAGCTTAGATATAATCTCTTGCATATTTTCTCCTTTGCCCATAAAGGGGCTTTTAAAAGACATTTTATGCCCTTTAAAAGCGCCTTATCCGCAGACTACTTCCTCAAAGCTCTTTATCTTGCGCTCTGCTTTGCGCTGCGCAGCTTGCGCGCTTAAAATTTCATCGCTCAAAGCTGCGTTAGAGTTCAAGCTTTTAGCCCCTTTTAGCGCAGCATCTATTAGCCTGCTTTCGTTATTTGCCGCCTGCGGCTTAGGCATTGCGGCGGGCTTAGCTTCTACCATGCGCACTATCTGCTCAAAATCCGCCCGGTGTGCGATCGATGCAGCGTCCATCTGCTTTTTGGTCTCTTTTAGGCGCCTATTAAATAGCTTTTGCGCGCTTTTAGCCTCCTCGGCACTTACTCCCTCATCCAAATCAAGCGTAGAGGCAACGCCGATAAATTTGTTATCCTCACTCCATAAAAAGCACTCGTTTATATTATTTATGTTTTTGCTGACCCATACGCGCTCAAGCCCGTACATCTCCACGCTGTAAAACCTCACACCATCTAGGCTGATACCCTTTTTATGCACGTGCTTAAGCTCTCGTCCGCCAAGACGCGCGCTGATGCTTAGAGCGTCCATGTACACAGCATCGCCTATCTTTGCGCTATACGCAGCTGCGCAGGTAGTATCAAGGCGCTCAAGGTAGCGGGTGTTTAGAAATTTTTCCGCATACATATCCATCAGCTCTTGCACCTCGCTTAGGTTTTTTAGCATCGTTAGATTCGTCTTGTAGCCTCTTTTTAGGCGGCGCTCTTTTTTAGAGCGAAAAAACTCTATGGCTTGGCGCTGCGAGATGTTATGGCCGATAAAACCGGCCAAATTTGCGCTGAAGCTATGCTGCAAAGCCCTAAAATTTCGCTCTACGTAGGGCTTAAGCCAGCCGCTATAGGCGCGCACGGCTTTATACTCGATCTCAAGCGCGCCTAAGACTTCGCGCATATACTCGCTCTTGAAAGCTTTGCCGTTATCGCCCTTGATTACCTTTGGCTTGCCGTAGCGCACGATATATTTGGCGACGGCTCTAGCGATAGAGAGAGAATTTTCACTATCGCTGATGTGAAAAGTCGCTACCCCGCTATACGTATCGATTAGAGCGATGATGGTGTAGCGCTTTTGCCACTCTTTTACATAGTTTTGAAATTCGTCTTTGTCTTTAAAGATAGTGCTGACGTTTTGCCAGCCGATTAGCTCGCAAAGCTCGCTAGCGTTGCAGATTAAATCAAGCGGGCTGCCGTCTATCTCCACGACTTCGTTTATCGTGCTTACGGCGTAGTTGCTGATGCCAAGAGCCGGCAAGCCGCGACCGACCGCTCCATCCTCGCCGTAAAGGATGATGTTTTTTACGAGCTTGTTTTTGTTTAGGTAGTTATTGACGTATCTGTTTACTACCTCATAGCTTACGATTTCGTCTCTTTTGCCCTGAAAATCCTCAAAGTTTATGAGGGAGTTTTTCGCCGCATGATAATTTAGCACCTTGTAGATGTTTGTTATATCGATCTTACCCATGCCTTTGCAAGCGAGGATGAGCTCTATGCAAAGAGGAGCGAGGCCGAGCTCTTCAAGCTTTAGGGTTTTATTATTATCCCGCTCGTCCACTAGCGCGTCAAGGCCTCCTTTTTTAAATTTGCGCTGCCAATCGTAGAGCTTATTTGCGGTCACCTTTACGCAGCATATCTTTTTAGTGTTGATATACTCCAGAAAAGCGGCCTCGCCGATCTTGCCTTTTGCGTCTTCCCATGCCTTGATTACGTCGTATTTTTCAAACGCGGCCTTGCGTTTTTTATCCGAGCAAGTAGCGATAGCAGGGAGGCTTGTCGCGCTCGCGCCGCTATCTCCATTTAAAACCCCTTTATTACCCTTTCTATCTCGAGCGACAAGTCTATTATTTCCAAGCATATTTGCGTTAGCTTTTTGCTCTTTTCCTCGTCCCCTAAAAGCATTGCAAACTCCCTCACATAAGCCGTCAAGCTCTCCATCCTGTGCTTGATCTCCTCTGTAGTTAGATCTACAATAAAGTCCTTGAGCATCATCTTCTCCTTTAGTGAAATTTAGCGGACGGACGGAGGCGGTAGTATTAACCAAATTTACCGCGGAAGCATTGTCCGCCTGCGAAATTTCGCTATTTTTATCATTTATCAAATTATCATCAATCCAAATTTGAAGGGTTTTGCCACCCGCACCACCTATATTCCCGCTAATCCTATTAAACAGACAATTTTGTCTGTTAATAATGCAAAATTTTTTGCCTACCCTCTCAGCTCTTTGAGTGGCTTTTTTGATAGTATCGTATTTTACGCTCAAAATTTCAGCCGCGCGTTTTGAATTTACCCACATTTTAAGCTACTTTCACACCTAGTTTTTTGAAGGTATTTTTGGCTTTTTTAGAGAAGTATCCGTTTAAAATGCTGTCGTAGCTTAACTTATTTTCTCGGCAAAATCTTCTTAGCGTTTTGCCGGTCTTTACCTGAACCTGCTCAGCTACGCCGCCTTTTTTAACATTGCCGATTAAATCCATCATTTCTTTAAGCTTCCTTTGATATAATTTTGGTATCGATGTCGAAATTATACGACAATTTTGTCTGTTTGTCAAGGGGTAGAGTATGGGAATAGGACAAAAAATTCGCTTTTTTAGGGAAGAAAGAAATTTAACTCAACAAGAGTTAGCAAATTTAGCGGGAGTATCTGATAAAACGATACAAAGATATGAAAAATCAAACGATGAAAATTTAACCACCAATGTTATAAAAAAAATTGCTAAGGGATTAAATTTGGATATTGATGCTCTAACGCAACAAGGAATAAAACTAGGTGTCTCCCAATCTGTCCCTCTATCCACCCTCCAATTTAAAAAAGAGGTGTCCCTCAATACAAAAATCTTGTCCCCCAATACTTCAAAGCTTAAAGAAACCGAGACGGATCAAATTTTTATCCGCAAGCTTAGCTCATCCGTAGGCGCCGGCGAAAGCGTCGATATAAACGGCATTGAGATCTACGATACCGATGTATTGGTACCTTTTTCTCGGATGCTTTTTAAGGTATGCCCCAAAAATACGAGTAGGATTCGCTGCATGCCGGTAGAGGGCTACTCTATGGTGCCGATGCTTTATCCGGATAGTTGGGTGATTGCGGACGTCACGGCAAAATTTGAAGGCGATGGGCTATATATCGTCAACTACTGCGACCATTTTATGGTGAAGCTGCTACAAAAAAGCCCCGACGGCGTACTGCACATCAAAAGCGTTAATAAAGAATACGATAGCTACGAGATAGGACCGGATAGCGATTTGCAAGTATATATCGTCGGCAAAGTCCTACGCTGCGTGATATGAAATCAATATAAAAGGGGAATTTATGGATCTATATGAGGATTTGCAACGCCTAAGCACCAGGATATCGAGCATCAAAGACTCCGTGCAGACCGAAGAGGCCACGAAACACTCGTTTGTGATGCCGTTTTTTCAAATTTTAGGCTACGATATATTTGACCCTAACGTCATAGTGCCCGAATTCACCGCCGATGTGGGCATCAAAAAGGGCGAAAAGGTCGATTACGCTATCATGCACGAGGGTAAGCCGCTCATCATCGTAGAGGTCAAGAAGCACACCGAAGTACTCGACAAGCATTCAAGCCAACTCTATCGATATTTCGGCGTTACGGACGCTAAATTTGCACTGCTAACAAATGGCATAGAATACCGATTTTATTCCGATATTAACAAGGAAAATAGGCTTGACGATAATCCGTTTCTCATCGTAAACCTCGATGAGCTCAATAAACGCGACGTAAAGGCTCTTGAGCGCTTTACGAAAAGCGATTTAAATATCAGCTCGATACTGGAGATGGCGAATAAGCAGCGCCGCATACTTGAGATAAAAAAGATATTTGAGGAAGAAACCGCCAAACCTAGCGATGATTTGGCTAGGATGTTTGCCTGCAGAATACTTCCGCAAGGAACACGCATAACCGGAAGTGTGCTAGAGGACTTTAAGAGCTATACAAAAACCGCTCTGAGCGAGATAGTGACCGATTTAGCCTCAAAAAAGATAAATTCCGTACGTGCTGGCTTAACGGCAAATATCACAGACGAGGATGAAGAAAGTAGTAATGATGAAGCCAAAATCGTAACTACGCAAGATGAGCTGCAGGGCTTTTTTATCATCAAATCAATACTGGGCGAATATGTGGAGCTTGATAAAATTTATGCAAGGGATACTCAAAGCTATTTTGGAGTACTCTTTGACGACAATAACCGCAAATGGATAGCTAGATTGCATTTTAATACGGCGAAGAAATACATTGGCATTCACGAGATAGAAAAACAAGAGACTAGATATCCACTCGAAAAACTCGAAGATATTTATAAATTTAGAGATAAGCTTATCGCCACACTCAAAAGAGTGCAGGGCGCAGAAGATGCAGAATAGCAAAAATGCTTTTAATGCCCATTTAAACGGGTGTTAAAAGCCGTGTAAAATTTCGTAAGGTTTTTGTCAAAAAATTTAAATCAAATTTTGCCACTTTGATTTTGAATAAATTTGCTCCTAATCCCTATCTTTAGGCGACCAGCTCAAATTTTTTCCCACTTTGACTTCTGACAAAACTTTACAGAGTTTTCGGCTCCGCTTCACGCCGTTTTATTCCTCGCGCGCTC
>CALKQT010000047.1 GCA_937990735.1 uncultured Campylobacter sp.
CAAATTTACCCGCGAGTCCGCTTGCTCGTGAAATTTAAAATCTAGCCCGTGTGCGCAGCCGTTTACTTCGCCGCTAAAATTTGATCCTAGCTCTGCCTCCATTTGCGGTAAATTTTCACCGCCGCAAAGAGCCCTTTTTACGAGCCGCTCGAGTTCGTCCGCGCCGCGTTTTAGCTCGGTCGCGCTCGGCGTTATCATATCTAGCATAGCTAGGCTCGCGTAAATTTGAGCGCTGCCAGGCCGCTCAAACTCGGCCGCGAGATCTAGCACCGCGTCAAATTTGCCCGCCGCCTTAACCGAGCCTAGATAGAGCCCTGGCAAAATCTCGTCTGAAAGCCGGCGTCTGCGCAACCAAAAAATCGCATTTAGCCGCGCGACGCAAAGATACGGGAAAAGTAAAGCTTTAGCCGCGGCGGCGTGACGGCCTTGCTCGTTTTTAGCAAAAACTCCCGCGCCTAAAAACGCGTAACCGCAAGCAACCAGCGCGAAACTAAGGCTCGCCCAAGATAGCCACAGCATCCACGCGCCCCAAATTTTAGCTCCCAAAATCGCCGCAAAAAGCGTCAAAAACGCAAGCCCTAGATATAGCGCCGCCCATTTGTAGCGAGCAGCCTCCCTAGCTATAGCAAAACTAAGCGGAGTGCCATCTAGCGGACGAATCAGTAGCACCAAGCAGCCCGCGGCCAGCCCCATCGGAATGTCGATAAAATGGTGCTGATACGTGGTCAGCACGCTAAGGCCGATGAGCGCAAACCACGCGACAAGCGCCGCTTTAAGCCAAGCCACGCGCGCCTTGCGAAGGTAAAAAGCGCCCACCACGACGCAAAGTATGATGTGCAGCGACGGAGCTTGATTAAACGGGAGGTCAAAGGCGGCCAGGCTTGAGAACAAAAAGCCGCTAAGGCCCGAAACCGCGGGCTTCTCCCACGACATTTGCAGAGGAAAAGCGATGAAAAACAGCGTCGCGATCATCTGAGCGACTAGCAGCTGCGTAACGTAGCGCGCGAGCTCCCTAGCGCCCTTGCAGAGGAAAAATCCAAGCGCGTAGAGCAAATTTAGCGACCAGTACGGCACGATGCTCCACGCCCAAAACGGTAGCGCGCGCTCCCACGCGAAATAAATCTCGGGCACGTTTGCGCGAGCGCTAGCGAGGGCGTTCGTGGCGCCGTAGCTAGCGTAAAATATCGCCGCAACGACGACTAGCGCGGCCAGCTGCGATAAAAACGGTTTTGTTTTCATTTTTGCCTTTTTTGCTAATTCTATCAAATTTTAGTGCATTTGCGCTTTGGCAGCTTAATCGGTCCGAGATCACTCGCTTGACGTAAAAGGCGTAAAAGCGTAAAATTTACTCACCGAGACCTGAATCTTTAAAATGTTAAATTTGGTTTGGTTAAATTTAGTATTGCGCATTAAATTTACTCTTTCTTGTTAAGGGGGGAGGGGCTTGAATTACGAAGTCGCTCCCTTCCCCCTTAACGATCCCCCAACCCCTACGACGTGAGAGGTTGCTGCGCTATGCGCAGTTTTATCTGGCGCTAACGCGCTGCGTGTTCAAATTTACGCTTTCACGATGCGGGTCTCGGTCGGTAAAATTTGCAAATTTGACCCCAAATTTGAGCGTAAAACGATAAGGCGCAGTATTTTTTCTTTAGACGAGGCGGAAACGACGGAGGCCAGAGAGCGGACTAGTCGTCCGTGACCGAAGCCGACCGAGTCGCTTTCTGCTTGCAGTTGCGAATGTAACGAAGCAAAGCGAAGTATGGTGGAAAAAGACGAGCCGCAAAATAAAATTTAACGCCAAATTTGAACGTAGAAATTTCAAGGCGAAGTATTTTTGTCATAGACGAGGCGGATGAGCAAGGGCAAAGGAGCGTATAATATAATACGTGACTGCAGCCCGCAGCGAGATCGGGCGAAGTATATGGCAAAAAGCCAAGCCGCAAAGTTAAATTTGATCGCCGCTTAGCAGTATGTATCCGCTCTCGCTAATATTTTTAAATCTCACCCCCAGCTCCCGCTTTAGCCTTAGCACGACGTTTTGTATCGCGCCTTTGCTCGTTTGCTCGCCCTCGTAGACGAACTCCTCGATCATCTCGTAGCTCACGAGTTTGTTTAGATTGTACGCAAAGAGCCAAAAGAGCTTGTTTTGCAAAAATGATAGATAGATCTCCTCGCCGTTTTTGTAGATCTTTTCTTTGGTGAGATTTATGCTCGTTTGCGAGCCCAGACGCACGAGCTTTTCGTCCTTTTCGTAGGTTAGAGCTACGAGCAGACGGCAAAGCGCGGCGATATCGACGGGCTTTTTTAGAAACGACGCCGCGCCGTGTTCGATGCTTTTGATGAGGTTGTCGTCGGTGTCGTAGGAGGTAAAGACGATAAATTTTTGCGCCGGTTTGATGCGCATCATCTCCTTCATCATCTCAAAGCCGTTCATCGCGGGCATGTGGATATCGGTGATGACTATGGTGGGAGCTAGCTTTTTAAATCGCTCCAGCCCCTCCAGCCCGTCGCCCGCACCCCAGACGCTTAGGCAGTAGGGCTTTAGCCCGCCTATTAGCAGCTCCCTTGCGATCTCGTCGTCCTCGACGATGAGGACGCTCAGGTCTTTAAGCAGCTTTAAATTTATCTCAAAGCCGAGCTCAAACGTCGTCGGATCGCCCGCGCTTAGTAGCTTGATGTCGCCTGAAAGTTTCTCGTTTGCGAGCTTTTTGCCGAAATACAGCCCGATGCCGCTTCCTTGCTTTTTGGTGGTTTTTGGCTGGGTTAAAATTTTATCCCGAGCCGCCTTGCTCACGCCGCTGCCGTAGTCCGTGACGGATATTTTGCACATGCCGTTTTCAAATTTGACCTCGATAAAAATTTGCCGCTTGGCGATCTGCTCTTTGTATCGCTCCACGACCGCGTCTTTGGCGTTGTGAATGAGGATGAGCAAAATTTGCTGCACGATGCCCATCCGCTGCGTGGCTTCTTCGTCTTTAAACTCGCGCAAGCTTACCGAGACGTTTGCCTTGCTAAGCTCGGTGTGCATGAGTTTTAGCAGGTCTTTGATGCAGCGCTGCACGCTAAATTTTTGCGGGCTGTCGCTTGTTTTGTAAAAATTTCTAAAAATCTCGATCGTATCGCTTAAAAGCACGGTCGCGGCTTGGCCTTTTTGCAGCATACTCTCTAGCGTCGCGGCGTCTAGTTTGCCGTCTTTTTGCAGCATGAGTAGGCTTGAGATCATCAAATTTAGCGAATTAACCGGCTGGATAAACTGATGATTGATGCCGCTGATTAGCTCGCCCGCCTCGCTCATACGCGCTTTGTGCTTGAGCAGGGCCTCGTAGTCGTCTTGTAGGTTTTTGATTTTTGAATACATAAAGGTATGGAGGAAATTTGCCACGAGCGCCAGCGCCGCGAACGCAAAAAGCAGAGTAAGGGCGTTTTTTAGCGCGGAGTTAAGCAGCGCGGCGAGCTCTTTTTCCTTATCGGTGCCTGCGCCGATGAACCAGTTTAGCGTGGGGATCTCGGCGACGGAGATGAAATTTGAGCCGATATTTAGGCTCGTGATATCTTCGTCACGCAGGAAAATATCTTTAAATTTATCCTCGATCTGTTTTTTTAGCACCGCATCCTTCATCGGGGTTAAAATTTCGCCGCCGTGCGTGATGATAAAGGCGTAGGAATCGGGCGCAAGCTTAAATTTTTCCATATTTTTTAGTATGTTTTGCAGCTTCACCACGCCGCAAAACACCCCTGCAAACGAGCCGCCGTCCAGCACGGGCACGCATAAATTTAACGTCGGCTCGCCTAAAATTTTATGGCGCTGCATAAAATTTACCGTGGGCGCGAGCGTGCTTTTGGTCTCTTCAAACCACACAAGCCCCGTGCGAAGGCTCTTTGGCATCGCTTCATCGTCGCCTAGCTCCTTGCCGTCTACGAAAATTTCTCCGTCCTCGCGCAAAAACTGTAAGGCGTCAAATTCTGCGGAGTTTTCTTTGAAAAGTCGTATGAAGTCGCCGAGCTTTTCGCTATCTTGCGAGATACCCGCATTTTCTATAAATTTAGCCGCGCGCACCAGTGAGTGCAGTCGCTCGTCCAGCCAAAATGAGAAATTTCCGACGATATTTTCGCTAGCGGCGATCTTGTTTTTATCCGCAAGCGCCGTGATCTGCGCCTTGGCGTCCTCGTAGTTTTTCACGCCCAAAAGTACCACGGAAAGGCTCGCAAAAATGATGATGAAGTAAATTTTAAAATTATGTTCGCGTAAGGCTTTCATGCGCCCAGTATAGCAAAATCGGTCTAAATTTAGACCGATTTAAGCTTTTTCAGAGTTAAAATTTTGCAAATAAACATCGCGGCGAGCACGACGAAGCATACGCTAAAGCCGATCAGAGTGCAGTCTGCCATCGACATAAATTTGCTTGATGGGATCAGGTACCAGCC
The DNA here is from genome assembly GCA_937990735.1 of uncultured Campylobacter sp. Taxonomy (GTDB): domain Bacteria; phylum Campylobacterota; class Campylobacteria; order Campylobacterales; family Campylobacteraceae; genus Campylobacter_B. The sequence goes on from CALKQT010000047.1 coordinate 4,426, forward strand.
GTCCCCATAAAGATCCACTAAATACTTCTGAAAGCCGTCTAGCGTGACGCCCTCGGGCACTAGCGGATTATCGTAGCCGCAGTCGCCCGTAGGCAAGAACCAATCCGGCGCCCACCGCTCAAGCGGCAGGCCGAACGGATAGTGCGGCTCGGTCGAGCAGCCCTGTACGCCGAACGGATCGTCTCCATGTACGGCGTCGTGGATCTTGGCGAGCTTTACGCTATACATTATGCCCTGGATCGCGCCCCAAAAGGCTAGCAGGTAGCCAAGCACGGCGAGGAGTAAATTTTTAGGATTTATGATCGCGACCAGGCCTCCTAGCGCCATGCACAAAAAGGCAAAGCGGATATAGACGCACTGCTCGCAAGGCGGCATATAGACGTAGTTTTGAAACAGCGAGTGCGCGAGGATAACAAGCCCCACGCTCACTGCTACGAGGATCGCCCACGGCAGGCGGCTATCTGCGAATTTCGCTATTTTTTCCGCAAATTTCATGCCCGCGCCCTATTTTTTGAGCAGCTCTTCAATTAGCTGCGCCATGCCGTCGATTGAGCTGATGGACTTCGTCATGATGAGGTATTTGCCGTTTACGACAAAGGCCGGCACGCCCTGGATCTTGGCTACGTCGTAGCTCTCGTCCCATTTTTTAAGCAGTTCGGCGACTTTTGGGTCCTCTAGCTTTTTTTGATAGTCCGCTTCGCTGATGCCTGCCGCATCAAGCCCCGTCTTTAAAAACGCTGCCTCGTCCTTGCCGTCGCTCCAGCGTTGCTTTTGATCGTGATAGGCCTTGTAGTAAGCAAATTTCGCCTTTTTAAACAGCGAGTTTTCATCTAGCAGGCTCACACCCTTTTCCTCGTCCATCACGGCTAAAACGGCAAAAATTTTACTTCCAAGCTCGCCGTATTCGCCCTTGGTTTTTAGATGAAACGGCACGTATTTTAGCCCCGCGACCTTTTCTACGACCTTCGGCGTAACGGTTTTGTCGTATTTGTAGCAAAACGGGCATGCGTAGCTAAAAACCTTAACTAGCGTGTTTTGCTCCACGGATAGCGGCTTTTGCAGCTTTACGTAGTCCTCACCCTCGGTAAACGCGGCTGCGCTAAGGGCGCCAAACATCGCTACGGTTAAAAAGCCTTTGCTAAATTTAGAAAGTAGGTTCATGGAATGCTCCTTAAAATGATTTTGTTTGCGTTAATTTTATATTCTCTCGCTGCCGCAAAACTCACGCTAAGATAAATTTTAGATTAAATTTATAAAATTTCGACTAAATTTTGGCACAAAAACCAAAATTTGAAATTATTTTTTATAATTAAGCAAGTTTTAATAAACGCGTGATTTCTACGTTAGCGAGGTTGATTAAAATTATGGTATCAAATCAATTCAAAGGAGAATAAGATGAAGCGAACTCTTTCTTCATTTGCGCTAGCTGCGGCGCTTTTAGGCGGTCTAAGCACGGCTGCGCTGGCTATCGGCGGACCTAGCGGCGCGCACATAGACTACGCCGTCCCGGGCAAGATCGGCGAAGTAGTCGTTAATCCATACGACATCGCGCCTCTAACGGCGGTGATCAAAAACGGCGGCTACACGCTAGCAAACGCAAAAGTTACCATCGTGCCAAAGCCGGACGGCCAGACGATCAGCTATAAAGTCGCCGACAAGCACCTTCGCACGCACGGCGGAATCCCGGTTTTTGGGCTCTATCCTGACTATCAAAACACCGTCGAGGTTGAGTACGATAAAATTTATAAGGGCCAAACCGAGCATGTAAAAGAAAGCTATAAAATTTACGCGCCTGCAATTTATCTAGAGAGCTCTGGCATGCCGTCTCAAAAGGGCGCGCTGTTTGATAAAATCGAGGTCGTGAAGGCTCCGAGCGCGAAATTTGCCAACCGCCTCTACTACGTAAATAACTTCGTAAATAAAACCGGCAAGGGCACCAAAGTCGTGTGGAACAACCCCGCAGGCGGCGCGATCGAGTGGAATTACAGCCCGAATAACTTCATCCTGGACACTAAAGGCGAAGTGCGCTGGTATCTGGAGCCGAGTAAAATTTACGACCTCAAGCAGCCGTTTAGCGCAGGCGTCATGATGGGCTTTAAGCAAAACGACGACGGCGCGATGACATGGGGTTACGGGCAGCGATACGCCAAATACGACATAATGGGACGCGAAATCTTTAACCGCGAGCTACCTGCGAGCTACAACGACTTCTCGCACTCTATGGACGTTGCGCAAAACGGGCATTATTTCCTGCGCGCGGCAAACGCCAACTATAAACGCGCCGACGGTAAAAACGTCCGCACGGTCCGAGACGTCATCGTCGAGGTCGATAGAGACGGCAACGTCGTAGATGATTTTAGGCTGTATGAAATTTTAGATCCGTATCGCGACATCGTGCTAAAAACGCTCGATCAGGGCGCCGTGTGCTTAAATATCGACGCTAGCAAGGCTGGCCACACCGCGAGCACGGACGAGCTAGCCGCGATGGATACGAACGAAAAATGGGGCGACATCGTGGGCTCAGGTCCCGGACGCAACTGGGCGCACGTAAATAGCGTGGATTATGATCCAAGCGACGATAGTATCATCATCTCCAGCCGCCACCAAGACGCCGTCATCAAGATCGGCCGCGACAAAAAAGTCAAATGGATAATGGGCGCGCACAAAGGCTGGAAGGATCAGTTTAAGGGCTACTTGCTCCAGCCGGTAGATAAAGACGGCAAAAAGATCGTCTGCGAGGACGAATACTCAAAATGCCCTGGCTACGAGAGCGAAACGGGCGGGTTTGACTGGCAGTGGACGCAGCACACGGCATTTAGAATCGACAGCAAGTCCAAAAAGGGCGTCGTGTATCTAACCGTCTTTGACAACGGCGACACACGCGGCATGGAGCAGCCTGCGATGGCGGGTATGAAATACTCCCGCGCAGTCGTCTATAAAATCGACGAAAAAGCTAAAACCGTCGAGCAAGTCTGGGAGTACGGCAAACAGCGCGGCAGCGAGTGGTACAGCTCGGTCACTTCGCTAGCGCAGTATCAAGACGACCTTGATAGCGTGATGGTTTACTCAGCGGTTGCCGGCATGCAGTTTGACATCGCCAAGGGTCGTCCGGTCGGCGTGCCTAGCCCTCACATCAACGAGTTTGAATGGGGCGCAAAAGAGCCGTCAATCGAAATCAAAATGACCAACGCGATGGGCTATCAGGCGTTTCCGTTTAGCCTAGAAAAGGCGTTTGAGAAGTAAAATTTTAAAATTTAGCGGCCGTATTTCGAACGCGGCCGCTTTTGTTTTAGTTTATGGTCAAATTCTACACATCTACTCGATAGAATTTCATCCGAATTTGCTAAATTTTATCCCTCGGTACGGCAAAATTTAGCCGAAAACATAGCTCTTTATTCTAGATAAAATTTAATCATCGGATTTGCGATTTCGCGTTCCGCTTTTGTTATAATTTTGCTCTGCTAAAAATTAATAAGCGTTATTTCGGTATAGACGAGGAGCGCACGGTTTGGATGAAATTTGCATGCCGCTTGGGGCAGGGGACGATAGGTATGAGGTTAATGCGCCCAAAGGATATCCGTGCGGCAAGGCGGCGCAGCAAAGGAGAAAGAGTGGAAAAATCCAGAAAAAAGGAACTCAAAAAGCTCGCGGCGCAGCGGCAGCGAGATGCATTTGAAAAAAGCCTGCCTATGAGTAGGGCGGAGTTTGAGCGGCTATTTGAGTTCTTGGGCTAGGGCTTGGCGCATCGTGGCTGCGACGGCACGCATAGGCTCACGTTGGAGTTTTTGCGAGCTCGCTGCGCGTCGAATGAAGCGGCGGTTTTGGACTTTTGCGAGCAAAACGGCGGGTATTGCGATTGCGAAGTTCTAAGCAACGTGCAAAATTGCTTCGAGTTTTAGGGAGCTGTGCGCAAGGAGATATGGTTTTACAAGCGTCGTTTCAAAGAGACAGTGCGTAAAATTTAGTAAAATTCTAGTGGCGCGAGGGCTCAAAAGTAGGGCTAAAGCAGCGTTTGCGGTGCGAACTGCCGCCGTGCAATAAGCACAAAACCTACCGCGCCAAACACGCGGGACTTTTGTAGAATTAATGCTCTAGTTTTTAAATTTGACGCAAAAGGCGGGCAGCCTGTCGTCAAAACGGCAATTAAAGTGTGGTGTGACGGGGCTTTCATAGACTTAAGAGCGGTATTTTGCTCGCTTAATTTGACGACACAAAACGGCGCGGAGACCTGGTAGTTTGCCCCCTTAAATTTTATTGCGGTAGCCATCAGGCGGACAGAGATATGCTATGGACGTTTTCATTGAGCGAGCTTGCCGCAGACACTTTGCTGTGCGATAAGTAGGTTGATTGCAAGATTAGGAGAACTCGCACAAAGCGCTTTTACGCGAGAGGACTTTGCTGCGGTGCCGACGTAAATTTTACCCGCGCGGCGTTTAAATTTAGCCCAAAATCTCCCCGACGAAAAACAGCGCCGACATCGCAAACGTGCTGAGCGCGACGACCTTTAGTTGTCCGTCGAAATCGCGACACTCCCGCACCCGCGAAACGAAAAATAGGTGTCCGATAAGCGGCGCAAAGCTAATTATGTAGAGTAGTTTTACGCCCGGTTCGCCGCGCAAAAGCGAGTAGCATAGCATCAGGCCCGCTCCGCCCGCGATCAGCGCGAAGTGGTAGCGTTTAGCCGCGCGCAGTCCGATACGAACGGGGATCGTGCGCTTGCCCTTGAGCGCGTCGTTTTGGACGTCGCGCATGTTGTTAAGATTTAGCACGGCGGTGCTTAGCATCCCGCACGCACAGGCAGGCAGCAGCAGTGCCGCATCAAGCGAGCGCGCATATAAAAAGTACGAGCCCAGCACGCTCAAAAGCCCGAAAAATAAAAACACGAAAACGTCGCCAAGCCCCAGGTATCCGTATGCGCCGGCGCCCACGGTGTATCGGATCGCGGCATATATCGATGCGCCGCCTAGCGCTAAAAATAGCATCACGAGATAAAATCGCTCGCCAAACGCCAAAACGCTTAGCGCGAGGCTGCAAAGCGCAGAAAGCAGCGCCGTAGCGACGATGACGCGTTTCATCTGCTCCGCGCTCATCTGTCCCGTTTGGATCGCGCGGCGCGGCCCCAGCCTGCCATCATCATCGGTGCCTTTCACCGCGTCGCCGTAGTCGTTGGCGTAGTCGCTTAGCACCTGAAACAGCAGCGTGGTAAGCAGCGCCAGCGCAAAAATATCCACCCTAAACGCGCCTGCACCGTATGCCGCGCCGCTACCTAGCAACACGCCCGAGACGCTAAGTGGCAGAGATCTAAGGCGTGCGGATGCGTAAAGAGCTTTTGCGGTTATCATTTTTTGCCTTTTTTTGTGATTTTTCAGCGCCGAATTTGCGGCGAACTCAACTTAAAATTTAGCGGAAAAACGCCAAAAATATTATAAATTTAGACTATTCGTAGAGTAAATTTTATTTAAATTCGCCTTTTTAATATAAATAGCGGTAAAATAGAGCCAAAAATTTTAGGAATTGTGATGAAAAAAGTTCTTACCGTTCAAGATATATCCTGCGTGGGCAAGGTTTCGCTGACCGTCGCCTTGCCGATACTGAGCGCGATGGGGATGAGCACGAGCGTGATCCCTACGGCGGTTTTATCGATGCATACGGGTTTTTCGGGCTATACTTTTTGCGATCTAAGCTCGCAGATACGCGCGATCATGGCGCACTGGAAAGACCGCGGAGTGGTGTTTGACGGCATCTACACGGGCTTTTTGGGTTCGGCAGCGCAGATCGAGATCATGAGCGAGCTATTTGCGAGCTTCGGCGGCGCAGACAAGACCATTTTGGTCGATCCTTGTATGGGCGATAACGGCGTGTTTTATCCGGGCTTTAACGAGGATTTTGCGCGCATGATGGCGCTTCTGTGTGCCCAGGCCGACATCATCACGCCTAATATCACTGAGGCCTGCGCGATCGCCAGCGTACCGTACCGAGAGGGGGCGGATAGGGGTTTTATCATGGATCTGCTTGCAAGGCTTCGAGAGCTGGGCGCTAGGCAGGTTATTTTAAAAGGCATCGGCTACATCGCCGATCAGTGCGGGGTTTTTAGCTACGATACGCGCACGGGCAGGACGAATGAGTATTTTCACGAGCTGCTGCCGGTTAAATTTAACGGCACAGGCGATATTTTCGCAGCCGTAGCCTTCGGCGCGATAATGCGCGGCAAGTCGCTGGAAACGGCGGTTCGTATCGCTGCGGACTTCGTCGTCGGCACGATCAAAGAGACGATGAACGACGAGGAGCGCAAGAGCTACGAAGGGGTCGATTTTGAGGCAATAATCCCCGAGCTGGTGAGGAAAATCTAAGTTCTAGACGGATTTGGAACTCGCCGCGCGGACAGAGGATTTGTGGCAGAGCTTTAAAATTTTACCGCAAAAGGAAATTCCTAAATTTTATCTGCGGCGTGAAATTTTAAAATTTTCAAAATTTATGTGTCGTGTGGGGCATGGAATTTTATAGGCGACGTGGAATTTTATAATTCATGCATTGCACGGGCTTATAATTTTATCTCCTGCATAGAATTTTAAAATTTGCGCCGACGTAAAGATGCAAAATTTATCGGCTAGCGCGGAATTCTAAACGCAAGGCTGCAGCGAATTTATCTGTTTGCGAGCTTGAGCTGCATTTTGAAGTTTTGCGCAAAATATGCTTAAAATTTTATTCCTACAAGCCGTGCGCCATGCGCTTATAAAATAATCTCAAAATTTATGAGTAAAATTTAGATTAAAATCCGTATTTAAATTCCGATTAAAAATCCTGCGAAAATACTATATTTATTTAAAATTTTAACGGCACTAAATTGCAATATCTGATAGCGAAAAATGAGATGATACGGAAAATTTTATGAGGTACCAAGCATCAAGACGGCTACACTATAGCGGTTACTATAAGCGGCAGCGATACGGATAAGATAAATACTTACACAGAAAAAGAGGGATTGTAATAGCAAAGACGATTGGAATTTGAATGTGTAAAAAAAGCACTTAATTAAATTTTTCTAAGCATTTGGCGAGATTATATTAAAACAAGAAGGAATGTATACTCGTGAAATTTAAATATGAGCGTCGGGCGCAAAATAGCCGCGGAGCGGATCGGCTAGCTTCGCTAAAAGCGGCGTATAAAGGGTAAATTTAAAATCGGAGCTTTGCCGAATTTTAAATTTACCCGATTTGCCTCGCTATAAAATTTATTCGCCTAGGAAGTATTTCAGATCCGCCTGCGCGTCGCCGCTGATTAGGCGAAGGCCGAAATTTTGCACCAAAAAGCCCAAAATTTCGTCGTTGAAAAACTCAGGCACCGTAGGACCCACGTTAATATTCTTAACGCCCAGGCTAAACAGCGCAAGCAGGATGATGACCGCCTTTTGCTCCATCCACATCAGCACGATCGAGACCGGCAGGTCGTTTACGGCGATGCCCGTAGCCTCGCTAAGCGCTAAGGCGATCTTGACCGCGCCGTTGCTGTCGTTGCACTGGCCTAGATCGATATAGCGCGGAAGCTCGGTGCCGGACACGTTTCCGAAATCCACGTCGTTGAAGCGGAATTTGCCACAGCTGGAGGTCAAAATTACGCAGTCCTTCGGCAGGCTAAGCGCTAGCTCGCGGTAATACTCGCGTCCCTTGCCCGGCGCGTCGCAGCCTGCGATGACGAAAAAGCGGCGGATTTTGCCCGATTTGATCGCGTCTAGAATTTGTGGCGCGAGGCTTAAAATCGTCTTGTAGTGTCCGCCCGTCACCAAGCTCTCGTCGCTGTCCATGCTCACGTCGCCACATGCAAGCGCGCACTCGATGAGCGGCGTAAAATCGTCGTTTTGGATATGCTTGACGCCGTCGGTACCCGCGATAGAGTAGCCAAACAGCCTGTCCGCGTAGCTACAGGACGAGCGAAGCGGCACGATGCAGTTCGTTGTCATCAAAATCGCGCCTTTAAATTCGTTGAAAAGCTTGGTCTGATCGAACCACGCCTTGCCGACGTTGCCTTTTAGGTGCGGATACTTGCGAAGCTGCGGATAGCCGTGCGCAGGAAGCATCTCGGAGTGGGTGTAGATATTGATGCCCTTGCCCTCGGTCGCCTTTAGCAGCGCTTCAAGAGCGTGCAGGTTGTGTCCGCTAACCAAAATCGCCTTGCCCTCGACCTTGTTTTGGCTAACCTTAACCGGGGTCGGCACGCCGAATTTTGCGGTATGCGCCTCGCTTAAGATATCCATCATCTGCACGCCCGCGCTTCCGACGGCCATCAGCTGCGCAATATGCTCGTCAAAGTTAAAATTTGAGTTCGTTAGCGTAAAATACAGCGTATCCGCCATAACGGTATCGACCGCGCTAGTATCGGCGCCGAGCTCGTGTGCGTGGTGGCGGTAGGCGCTAAGGCCCTTAAGCCCGAAAACCATAGTGTCTTGAAGCAGGCTTAATGTGGAATTTTTGCCACAGGTACCGCGGTCTTGACCCTTTGCGCCGCAGCCCTCGGGCGCGCTCATTTGGCACTGATGACAGAACATCTCTAGATTGTCGCTCATAGAAATCCTTTATAAAAAATTTAGTTGTTAATTTTAAGATTTTATTTAGGCAAAAAAATTGATTATAATCAATAAATGGCTAAATTTTATCAAATTTATTTACAAAATGAGAATTTTAAATTTTATAATAAGGTATTCTAGATTGCTTAGAAAGCATAACGAGAAATTAGAATATTAAAAAATTTCTGAAACAAATTTTTATAAAGTCAAGAAAACTTAAAGCTCTTTAAACATCGATAAAATCAGGGGTCTAAAGGAATTTTTGAGTATATATGGCTCCGGATGCTGGATTCGAACCAGCGACCAAGCGGTTAACAGCCGCCTACTCTACCGCTGAGCTAATCCGGAACGCGTAGAATGGATGGTGCGGATGAAAGGACTTGAACCTTCATGCCGTGAGGCGCCAGATCCTAAGTCTGGTGTGTCTGCCAATTTCACCACATCCGCAAAAAAGAAAGCGCATATTAGCTAAAAAGCTCTTAATATGAGCTTAATATGGTACGCCCAAGAGGATTCGAACCTCTGGCCTACGGCTTAGAAGGCCGTTGCTCTATCCAACTGAGCTATGAGCGCAAAATATCAAATCAGTGGTACGCTCGAAAGGAGTCGAACCTTCAACCTACAGATCCGAAGTCTGTTGCTCTATCCAATTGAGCTACGAGCGCATAAAGTGGGGTGAGTTGTGGGAATCGAACCCACGACCCTCAGGACCACAATCTGATGCTCTAACCTACTGAGCTAAACTCACCACAATGGTCGGAGCGAAAGGATTCGAACCTTCGACCCTCTGGTCCCAAACCAGATGCGCTACCAGCCTGCGCTACGCTCCGTAGATTTTCGTGGATTGAATGAAAAGCGTATTATATATATTTTTTCTTAAATTCCGCTTTTTACGGCTTTAAATTTAATGAAATTTAGCAACTCGCATCTGTTTTTCTAAATTTTTCAACAAAATTCGCATCAGCGCTAGCCCCTTCGTGCGGTGCGAAATTTTAAATTTCACCGCAGCGGGCAACTCCCCAATCGTGCGGTCAAATCCGCGCGGAATAAACATAAAATCGTATCCGAAGCCGTTTTGCCCGCGCTGCTGCGTTATCGCCGTGCCGTGCATAAAGCCGTGCGTACAAAACTCGCCCAGATCGCATTTCAGCGCTATCGCCGCCGTGTAATGCGCGGGCGAGGAGTCTAAATTTAAAGCTCTCAGCTCGCTTGCTAATTTATAGCGATTGCTCGCATCCGTTGCGCCCGCTCCGCTAAAGCGCGCCGAAAATATCCCCGGAGCCCCGCCCAGTGCATCTACGCAGATGCCGCTATCATCGCTTAACACAAAAAATTCGCTCTGCCAATTTTTACTTTTTAGCGCCTCATACACTGCGCGAACTTTAATAAGCGCGTTCTGTTTAAAGCTCGTGCCGCACTCATCGATCTCAAAAGGCTCAAGCACCTCGCCGAGCGCGCACACGTCGTATTCCGTGAAAAATTCTTTTATCTCTTTTACTTTATTTTTGTTGCTCGTCGCAAGCAAAATTTTCATCCTCGCTCCTTAAATTTAAGCCGCCATTTTACCCAAAATCAAAGAATTCGTTACGATTTTTGGCTATAATCGGCGCAAATTTCATATTATTTGAGGTCTAAGATTATGCTAAAAAGCGTCCTTCCGCTTAGTTTTATCATCGCTACGAGGTTTTTTGGATTATTTATTTTGCTGCCCGTGCTTAGTCTGTATGCATTGAGCTTGAACGGCGCAAACGAAAGCTTAGTGGGGCTACTTTTTGGAATTTATGCGATTATGCAAGTGATTTTGCAAACGCCATTTGGAGTGCTAAGCGATAAGATCGGACGTAAAAAAACCCTTGCGATAGGGCTGGCGCTTTTTATCGTGGGCGCTTGCGTTTGCGCGGCGAGTGAGAGCATTTATACGATGATTTTTGGGCGCTTTTTGCAAGGCTGCGGTGCTGTAGGAGCCGTAGCTACCGCACTAATTAGCGATTTTACGCGAGAGGAAGAGCGCGGTAAGGCGATGGCGGTAATGGGCGCAATGATAGGCGTGAGCTTTGGCGTAGCAATGATTTTAAGTCCGCTTTTAAGCGCCAAATTTGGACTTGCCAGCCTATTTCATCTAAGTTCAGCACTTACGCTTTTATGTTTGGTGCTGCTTTTTTTCGTAGTACCTACCGAACCGCATATCCGCTCCCTGCGCCAAAAGGTCCCGCTCGGCTCACTTTTGAGTGACAAAAATTTAATGCTTATGAATTTAACGAATTTTTTTCAAAAGGCTTTCATGACGGCAGCGTTTTTTCTAATTCCAATTTTGCTCGTGCAAAAATTCGGACTTTCCAAAAGTGATTTGACCAAAATTTATGCTCTAGGCGCGGTCTTTGGCTTTACCGCGATGGGCGCGAGCGGCGCTTTAGGCGAAAAGCGCGCACTAGCTAAGCAAATTCTACTTATCGGCATCTGCTTTTTCATCGCTTCGTATTTGATTTTTGCGTTTGCTAGCGGGGCGAGCGCTTTCGTAGTGGGCGTAATGCTCTTTTTCGTGGGATTTAACGCGCATGAGCCCATTATGCAAAGCCTTGCGTCCAAATTTGCCAAAGTCGCTCAAAAAGGCGCCGCGCTTGGGATTTTTAATTCGTTCGGATTTTTTGGCAGTTTTTTGGGCGGGCTATGTGGCGGCACACTTTTTGGCAAAATCGGCATCGAAGCGCTAGGCATTGGCGTCGCGGTTTTGGGTGTGATCTGGCTTGTGCTACTTTCTAGGCTGAGCGATCCAAAACTTTTTAAGAATTTATACTTTCCTAAAGGCGGCGATTTTTCCGCACTGCAGGGTGTCAAGGGCATTATTGAAATTTACGAGACCGATGGCGAACTCGTTGTGAAATTTAATTCGAAACTGATAAATGAAGATCAAATTTATAAAATCGTAGGAGGCAAATGATGGAATTTGAAAAATTTGAAAGCGCGATGGAGCGCTTCGCAAACACGGTGCAAAAGTCCTCACGCATCGAGAAGGTCGCGATCACGCAGGCGCTAGGGCGTATTTTAGCTACCGACGTCGCGGCGCCTTTTAGCACTCCGCGCCGCCCGACCGCCGCGATGGACGGCTACGCGCTAAAGGGCGCAGATCTAAGCGAGGGGGCTAAATTTAAGATCGTCGGTACGACGCCTGCAGGCAAAATGCCTGGCGCCGCGGCAAAGGCGGGCGAGTGCGTCAAGACCTTCACCGGCGGGCTAATGTGCGAGGGCAGCGACACGCTTCTGCCAATCGAAAACGTGCAGGTGCAAGCAGGCGAAATCGTCGTCACAAAATCCGTTCCCGCAGGCTTTGCCGTGCGCGCGGCGGGCGAGAGCTACCGCGAGGGCGAGCTTTTGCTTCGTAGCGGCACGAAGCTCGGCTTTTCGCAAATCGCGCTGCTAGCAGAGCTTGGTTTATTTCATATAAGCGTATTCGTCCGCCCAAAAGTAGCGATCCTTGCCACCGGCAGCGAGATAAAGGATCTCGGCGAAAAGCTCGAAAACGACGCTCAAATTTACAGCTCCAACCACATCGCGCTTGCAAATTTAGTAACGCAGCTGGGCTGCGAAGCGATGATAATGCCTCTAGTACGCGATGACGAAAAAGAGCTAGAAGGCGCGATCCTATCGGCTTTACAGAGCGCCGACATACTTCTAACCAGCGGCGGAGTGAGCGTCGGAGACTACGACTTCGTGCAAAGCACGCTACAATCAAAATTTGAGCTCATCGTAAAAGGTGCGGCGATCAAACCGGGCCGCCACGTGCGCGTAGCCAAAACCGGCGAAAAATATATCTTCGCATTCCCGGGCTTCCCGCTCTCGGCGCTCATTACGTGCATTTTGTTTCTGCGCGTATATTTGCAAAGATCCTTCGGCGTGCGCGAAAACACGGAATTTAGCGCAATCTTGGATCACGACTACGTAAAAAAGACGCGGTGGCTGGAGTTTATGCCCGCCGTTTTGCAAAACAGAGAGGGGCGGCTTTTTGTTAGCCTACAAAGCAAAAAGCAGGGCTCCAGCGCGATTTTGAATAATTTAGACGACGATAGCGTCCTGCTAGTCGCGCCGCTAGAGGTCAAAGAGCTCAAAAAAGGCGAGCTCGTGCGCGTGATCTCGGTACCTAAAATTTAGCGCGTAGCGGTTCGGAGACGGTTGCGGCGGCGGACGAAAATTTTAACTGCCGCGAGGGTTAAAATTTTGCCGCTGCGAGGCGTTAAATTCGGCTACGAAAGTTCTACTTTGGGGTTTAAAAAGTTGAAATTTGGACCCAAATCGCACGCCTCGGTAGGTTCATCATAATTTTTACTGCGCGGCGCTATACAGCGAGTGCGCTAAAATCTTTGTCGCCGCACAATTTCAGCTCCAAGCTGCTTTGCGGGCAAAATTCGAGTATTTGCGGGAGATAAAGCGAAAATGAAAGATAAATTTTATGACGCTCCGGCGGGCGTTTTCGGCGAATACAAAGCAGGTATAAAATGAGCCAAACCCACCCTTTTAAGCCGATTTTCGATGAGAATTCTAAAATTTTAATCCTCGGCTCCTTTCCCTCCGTCGTTTCTCGTAAATTTGGCTTTTACTATGCAAATCCGCAAAATCGCTTCTGGCGGGTACTAGCTCAAATTTTAAACATGCCGCCGCCCGCGAGCACGGAGAAAAAGATAAAATTCCTGCTCGCCCGCGGTATCGCCATCTACGACGCTGCGATCTGCTGCGAGATAAAGGGCTCGAGCGATGCCAAAATGACCGCCGTGGTGCCTGCAAATTTGGAGCCGATCTTTAGCGGAGCGCGCATAGCGCAAGTTTACGCAAACGGCGGTAAGGCGCATGAAATCTGCGAAAAATACCTAAAAACTCAAATTTTAAACGCAACGGGCAAAGAGCCCGTCAAGCTGCCGTCCACGAGTCCAGCAAATGCAAATTTTAGTTTTGAAAGGTTAGTGTGCGAGTGGACGATCGTAGCGGATATATTAAGAGACGGCTAAATTTATCTATCTAATTTTAGCCAATTTACTTATCTGTTATCACAAATAGCAAAATCTAAAACAAGGTCGCCGCCAAATTTCGCGAACATCAATTTAAGAAGCGATCAAAATTAAAAAGGCTTGTTCGTTTTATTGCCACAAATGGCGGTATAAACCGCTAACTAGGCACGACAGAATTTCTACGTGCGGTTTTTGTAAGTGAATAAATAACTAGTAGCATGATGAAGCTATACAGCAAGTTTGCGCTTTTTTGCGTTGATTGCATTATTTCGTCGTATTTTAGGGCGTTTAGAGCCTCGGCGTACGATTTTTTAGAAGTATCTTGTGTGTTTTTGCTATCGTCATTATAGTCTGTTAGTTTTTTAAAGTTTTCTTTAAAACTAATCAATAACTTTTTATCATCATCTAATTCATCTAAAATCGTTTTTCTATTTTCGACTATAAAATCTAGTTTATTGTCTTTTTTGGTGTTAGTGAGATTTGCATCTAGGAGCATATCGTCCAGGCCGTTTTCATTATATCTTATGGTATATTTTTTAAATTTGCTTTCGATCGCTTGTTCTGACGTAAAAATACTTATAAATGGTGCTATTAAAAATGGTTTGGTAAACAATATGACAATAAGCAAACTATAACAAAACAGATATGACCAATTACATTTAGATGTAACAATAACCATATAACGATATACCAATAGATATGATGTAATAAAAAGTGCAATATAGGCAATATATTTAACATTAACCAAGGAGACTATAAGCGCAGATATTAAAACAAGCAAAATAAACCATATAAGTATATTTGTCCGCGATATATTGTATTTAGTAGAGAAACTACATATGGTCCAAATAGCCAATAAAAACACTAATAACAATATTAAGCATACGAATCCATGTGAATAATTAAGAAGCCGAGTTAAAATGCAATTTTCATATGCATAAAGAGAAGATCCATAGACCGCGATAGTTAAAACCATAAAATTTATAATTCGTAGTAAATTTGTATGATGATCACTGGTATTTCTGTATAATTTTAGCGTTATCAAATCTAAAAAAATCTCGATACGATTTTTACTTTTAGGCTTGGCTTTTACTTCATCGGTAGATTTTACTTATTTACTATTTTCACCATCTTTAGCCTTTGCATTTTCAAGAGCAAATTCTAATTCTAGCTCTTTGCAATATAGTTCTAGGCGGTGAAACAAACTTGCATCTAGCGCATTACCTTTGTTATTTAAAGCATGCTTAATGAGCCTAAAACTATCCCTAAAATCATTTGTCATGCTTGTACATTTATCTATATTGTTGGTGCTTTTATCCTTGATAAACTTTTTAAGCTCTTCGTACGTAAAATCTATTTTTGTGTTTACAAAATTTGAAGCGCCGTTAAAAATGCTTGATGAGAAATTAACCGGATTTTTAAAAGCGACGTTATAAAAGCAAGCGACTTTTTTAAAATCCGTCTCATGAAAATCTACAAAATCCTCAAAAACTCTATTATTAAAATAAGCATTATCGTGAAAAGTTGCATTGTTAAAATCTGCATTTTTCCAGAAAGTAAGATTTTTATCTGTTTTGAAGTCTGCCTTACCTTCGAATGCGGCATTTTCAAAAGTCATCGCATCTTTAAAGTCTGTATTAAAAAATCTTGCCTCATCGGCAAAAGTAGCAGAACTAAAATCCGTATCCATTTTAAAAACGGCATTTGTAAAATACGCTTTTTCGTTGAATACCGCATTTGAAAAGTCGGCTTCATTTTCAAAAGTTGTTTCCGTTAGTATCGCTCTATTAAATTTAGTTCCGCGAAATTGTGTCTTTCCTTTAAATTTTGCTTTATCAAAATTTACTACGTCATTAAATTTGGCCTCTGTAAAAATTAAGTCACTTTCAAAACAAGCTTCTTTGAAAAGCACTCTGCAGTTAATTGTGCTCCTATGAAAACTTAGCTTTTTGTTAAATGTGGCCATGGTAAAATCTATATTTATCCCATCAAACTGCTTTGCGTGCAAAGTAAGCTCGCAATCAAATTCGGCGCATGAGAAATCTATAACGCTAAATTTCCCTATATCCATAGTAAATTTTTGCTTAAAATGAGCGGCTTGAAAATTTATCTCCCCCAACTTTTTTTCTGCGGATAACTCAAAAGATTTATTAAAAATACTGCTCGCAAAAAATATATTTTGTCTAACGTTTTTAGATATGAAATTGTCATTAAATGTGCATGCTTGAAAAAACGCATAACCTTCTACGTAAACTTCTTTTGCAAATTCGCATCCGCCAAACGTGCTGTTATTGCTGATATCGCGTAAAAATACTTCGTTTTCAAATTCGCAAGAGCTGATGTTAGGAAGGCTGGAATTTACAATTATAACCTTCCGCTTAATTTTATTTAAATATTCTATAGTTTTTAGATTATTCGCGGTATTGCACTCGTAAAGGACAATATTTAATTCATCACCTTGTAGATATTTTTCTAAATTTATGTAATTATTGAAGTCCGATTTTCGGTCTAAATCAAAACCTGTAAAAATGAAAAAAACTTGCCCCTCGTGCGTACATTTTTCAATAAAACAACCTTCACTATTTTGCCCTGATACATACAAAATATCTAGATTGTCGCTGAGAATTCCTAACCCCTGAAATCTTTCAAGGTCTTTTTGCTCAATTTTTTCTTTTGGTCTTTCTAAAATTTTATCTATATCCAAACTCATTCTTAAATCACCATAGACTTAAATTCATATTATTTAATATAGTATCAAAAAATAACTTGCAAATTTATTATTATGCAATAGAGTTAAAATAACTTTAGTATTTTTTTGCTCTTGCCTTCTATACCGTTTTTCCGCACTAATTTATCTAAAATTTAGCTTCAAATTTTAAAATTCTTCAAATTTAACCAAGCCAAAGGAAGCAAAATATGAAAACCCGCAAAGCCGCGCAGAATTCGCTCAATTTGGGCTTAAATTTAATACGAAATTTCACTTTTTCAAGCGCACTAAAGCTCCTACTTCCGTTTTTGGCGCTAGGCGCGCAAGCCCTGGAGCCAAAAATCGTAATGAAGCCCGAGCCGAGCTTAAAAAACGGTCTGTATTTCGTAGCGGACAAGCCCTATAGCGGGACGCTCAAGGTGTTGCACTATAGCGTCGAGGATCTCTACGACGTAAATTTTATGGGCGTCGTCTACCCCAGAGCAAAGCCGCTGCCACCCACGCTAATCCGCGAGATCGACGTAAAGGACGGCACTGCGGTGCTTCAGCGCGATTACTTTGACGGCAGAGATAAGCCCTCAAACGAATATCCGATAAAAAACGGCATGTACGACGGCGTCGCAAAGAGCTACTACGCAGACGGCGGCGAGCTGAAGTCGCAGAGCGAATACAAAGCTGGCAAGCGCGAGGGCTTTTACAAGCTGTATTATCAGGGAGGCGGCAAGCTAAAGCAGCAGGGCGCGTATAAAAATGATAGGCGCGAGGGCATTTTCACAGACTTCTACGAAAGCGGCGAAGTAAGCGCGCGCCATTCGTATAAGGGCGGGCTGCGAAACGGCAAGGACGTGGATTATTACAAAAGCGGCAAAGTGCGCGGCGTGCGAAGCTACAAAGGGGGCAAGCGACAAGGCGTGGAGAGATGGTATCACGCAAACGGCGCGCTAAGGCAGACGGGTGCATACAAGGATGACCGCAAACAGGGCGTTTGGAAGTTGTTTTACGATGACGGCAAGACGCGCGTAGTCGAAAATTTTAAAGACGGTGAGCGCGACGGCGCCGTGCGCGAATACTACGGGAGCGGCGCACTGCAGGGCGAATACGAGTTTGAGCGCGGCAGGCAAACGGGCACGAGTAAGCAATACTATGCAAGCGGCGCTCTTGCAGCGAAAGTGATGTTCAGAGACGGGTGCAAACACGGACTATACGAAACATACCACGAAAACGGCGCACTCAAGGCTAGAGTGACATTTAAGGATGGCCTGGAGACGGGCACGGCGAAGCACTACTACGCAGACGGCAAGCTCGAAGCCGAGGGTGAGTTTGAGCGCGGCAGGCTCGTGTGCGCCAAAAAATACGACGAAAGCGGCAAGATAATCAGCGACAAATCCGATAAAAACGGCCTAGCAAGGGAGTAAAGCGGGCTAAATTTTAAAATTTTAAACGGATTTGGAATTTTAAAAAGGTTTAAAATTTTGAGTAAGCGCGGTTTTGCGTTTTAACGACGCGGGTTTGCATTTTCAGTGCCCACGGCTTTGTGCTTTAAGTGAACAAGATTTTGCGTTTTGAAGTGAGGCTTCGCGTCTCGGACAAATTTTGATTGAGCGCGGCTATACCCTTTAAATAGGCGCGACTTTACGTTTCGAGCGAGTGCGGCTTTGAATTTTATTGAGTATGACTTTGGATTTAAGCGAACGTGGTTTGCACTTTTGGTTTGGCGTTCATGCCGCGCGACTAGTGCCGCCTTAACGGACTAATTTTATGTTTGTGAAGCGATGTGCTGCGTTTAAACGAGTAAAATTCTGCGCCTGGCGGCTTTATACAGCGCGCGAATACGGCTCGGCGCTTTAATTAACGAGGTCTCGCACAGCGCAGCTCGCCGCGTGGTTCGAGCCGATGCGGTTAAAATTCCACGCTGTATTTTGGCACACATAGCGCGCATGTATCGCCCGACGCGGTATATCTTAGCTTTTCGATGCGGCTTGTCTTTTCCGCGTAACGAGCAACTTTCGCGCGGCGCAAATTTTTAAAATTTAAAGCGAAATTTCAAGCCGAAACGGCACTGAAATTTTAACTTCCGAAAGGGTAAAATTCGACGATTGATTTCTGTTAATTTTAACTCACGGTTCGCAAGCCGCGCTATTAGGGCGTAAATTTCAAACCCGCCACGCCCTGCCTTTAATGCAGCAAATTTAATCTAGCTGATATTTTAAAATTTGCCGACCGCTTTACTAAACAAAATTTTACGAATAGGGGATGGGTGAACAAGGCAGGAAGGCAGAGAGTGCCTCTGTATATAATTACGGAAGCAAAGAATGCGCTGCTTATTTCGGTATGAAAATTTCATGGGCTTATTGTAACTTTAAAATTTTGCAAGATGCTCGCTCGTAGCGTTAAATTTCAATACGCGGGCAGTGGAAATTTTAAGAAAGCAGAGCTAGATAAAGCGAAATCTCACATAAGGTCTGTGTAACGCGGTATTTGCGCACAAGATATAAGCGCTGAAAAGGAGAAGCATTTGGAATTTGGCGCGTAACGAGCGGTGAACTATAGTCAAACAAACTTCAAATTAAAAATCTTAAATTTTAATCCGCAGACGCCAAATGGGTTCAAAATCAAATTTGCGTAAATTTAGAGCGCGGCAAGCCGGGAGCGCTCTCAGAGCACTACAGGCCGTATAGTGCAGTATTCGTGCGGCAAAATAGGGGCATTGAAAGACGTAGCCATTTGAAATTTAGCGCGCGGGGGTCATAGAGAGCCGAAAATCCGCAGCGCTCGAAGCTGTGTAACAAAACCAAATCTATCCGCAGCAGCCGCAATCGCAGCGCGAAGATGCGGCTGGATGAAGCTCGCCGATGTAGAGCTTCACGGAGCCAAGCCCTTGCTCTTTCACCCACGAATAGGCGTCGCTTGCGAAGCCGAAATCCGCAAAATGCAAGAAATTCTCCACGTAGGATTTGCGCGCATTTTGATAATCTATGTAGTAGGCGTGCTCCCAAAGATCGCAAGCTAAAAGCGGAATTTTGCCCCGTGCGATCGGCGTGTCCGCGTTTTGCGTCGTGATGATTTCTAAATTTGTGCCGCTCTCGTCGCATACGAGCCAGCACCAGCCGCTGCCAAAAAGCCCCATCGCGCGCTTTAAAAACTCGCTTTTAAAATTTTCTATCCCGCCGAAAGCCTGCGCTAAAGCATCCGCCAGCTCGCCGCTAGGCTTGCTGGGCTGCGCGATACAATCGAAGTAAAAATCGTGGTTGTAAATTTCAGAGGCGTTGTTAAAAATACGGCTAAAACCTAGGCAAATTTGATAAAGCTTTGAAATTTGCGAAAACTCGCACTCCTCGCCGCGCGCCTGCTTAAACGACTGCGTGATGATCGTAAAAAGATCTGCGTTTTGTATTGGCGTGTCTGCAATGTCTCGATTTAAGGCGGAGACATAGTCCTCGCAAAGCCCGCCGTGATGGAATTTTAAGCTTTGCAAGCTCGCAATTTTATTCGTGCGCGGATCAAAAGGTAGCGCCCTGGATCTAAACACTAATAATCCTCGCTGTCCAAATCGCTATAATCGTTGAAACCATCGTCGTCTTCGTAGCTGTAATCGTCCTCGTCGTAGTTGTAGTTGTAACTCTCGTCGCCTCCGATTAGATCATCGTCCTCGTATTCGTCCTCATCGAACTCTTCGTCTTCGAAATCATCGAAATCAGCCATTTTGCTCTCCTTTGTCGTTGGAATTTACTTTTGATTTTACGCATTCACTTGCTATTTCCGGTATATTTTCGATATAAACGCTCTGTGATGGGAAGGCAAACGATAGCCCGTTTTGCTCCACGATCTCCATTATTTTAAATAAAACATCCTCTTTGGTTTGGATGAAATTTGCCCATATTACGGTTTTTGTGAAGCAGTAAACTAAAATATTAATGGACGAATCGCCAAAGCTATCTAGCGCCACGAACATAGTGCTTTTATAGCCCGCTAAATCGTCGATAGAGACCATATTTTGTCTATAGCGCATACGAAAATCTTTAGAATTTAGCGCTGTATCGGCAGACTGAGCGATGCCCGGGTGAGATTTTAGCATCTCTTTGATATCGTTTACGCACTTTCGCAGTTGAGCCGTGCTCGCGCCGTATTCGACGCCCACGGTAAGCTTTAAATTCCGTCCTACCTTCCTGCGGCTCCAGTTTTTGATATTTTGCGCCATTATATTGGAATTCGGCACAAAAACAAGAGCGTTATCAAAGGTTCTGATCGTCGTCTTTCTAAAGCCCGTTTCTACGACGTTTCCTTCTATGTCGCCTAATACGACCCAATCACCTTGTGAGAACGAGTTATCAAATAATAGCATCACGGATGAGAAGAAATTCGCGATGATGTCCTTGGTCGCAAATGCGATCGCAAGTCCGCCGATTCCAAGAGATGCCATAAGTGCTGAGATATCAAAGCCTAGACGCTTTAGCACCAAAAGCGCGGCGATGATGATTACGATGACATATAGAATTTTAACGACTAGATTTATGATATCTTTTCTGACGCCTTTTTTCGTGATGTTTCCAAGCACGACAATGCCGTAACCATCGATGATTTCGATGATGAGCCATGCCCAAAGCACCACGTAAACGATCGAGAATAAATTTGCAAATTTTATCGGCACGGGCGCCGGATAATAAAATATACTAAGACAGATATCAACTGAATAAGCGATCAGCAAAATACCCATCGGACGCTTGATGATGCCTACTACTTGCGTTTTTAGAGTTTCGCTATCCAGTGAAAAGCTTTTATTGAAGAATTTAAACACGAAATAGATGATGTTGGCAAGCAGTCTGCGAAGCGAGTAGAAAAATAGCGTAATCAGCGTGATTAGAATGAGTTTGCCGAAATTTACGTGGCTGAGCTTAAACGGAATTTTATCGTTGATATAATCGATTACCGATTTAAAATTTAAGCTCGTAAAAACCACGCTGCTTGCGAGTAGATCGCTATTTCGAGACAGATACGTAAGCACCTCGTCGTAGGTCTGCTTGTCGTTTTTCAAATCGTTGATTTTAGACTCTAGGGCGTCTATCTGCTCTTGACTGCTTAGATTATTTTTCAAATCATTAAGTTTGCTAAAATCCCTAGTTTGGATATTTAGTAGCGTACTACTTAGCTCGCTTTCAAGCGCGCTTCTGCTTGCGCCGTTTACAAACATATCCTCAATTTTCATAAGCGAGGTATAAAAGATCTCTGCCATCTCCATCTTTTCCAAATCCGCGCTTGCATTTACGTATTCGGGAGAGCTCTGCTTTTTGGCGTATTTTTTTAGCGTAGTTTGGATGTTCTTTTTATTTTGCGCATACGACATTATGCTTTCGATATCCATATCCTGCTGCGTAATCGCAAAAGGTAGGCGATCAAAGAGCTTGGCTTTATTGCGATCGATGGCGTCCAGTTCGTTTTTGCTCGCGTTGGCGTCGCCGCCATTAAGCAGGGAGCTACGCTGCAAATTTAGCTTTTTAATCTCTTTGATTACAGAGATAAGCGTCTCTCCATTAGGAGCTTTTTTCTGCGAAGTCTCCGTTTTAGCGACCTTTTCTGCGATCATATTTATTACTTCAGTTTTATTGCCATCCTCCGCACCGAGCGATTTGGATAAAATTTTAGCGACTTCCTTTTTGATCTCGGTTTTGTTATTTTCTAAAGTAAGATTTGCCTCTGGAGCGGAAGAATTTGTCTCTACAAAGCTTCCCTCGCCGGTTGTGTTGAGGTCTGCAAACGCTAAAGCGGTGCTAAAAAGACTAATCGTTAAAAAGCTGATTATAGATTTTTTCATAATCCATTCCCTTATTTAATAGCGTAAAATGCGCGCCTTCGTCGTCGTAGTTGAATAGCTCGCCCGTTTCGATGACGTAGTGCCAGCCGTAAATTTTAATCTCGCCGTTTTTATAGGCGTCTTTGATGCCAGGAAAGCTAAGTAAATTTTGCATGGAATTTATAATATTTAATCGCTCGGTGATCCACTCACGCTTGTCGGTGCCGAGGTCTTTTAGCTTTTCGACCTCGTCTTTTACAGGCTGCATTAAATTTAGCCAGCGCCTTACGTTTGGAATTTTTTCGAGTTTTTTTGCGTCATAAAACAGCGCCGCGCAGCCACCGCAATTGCTGTGCCCACAAACGATGATATTTTTGATATTTAGCGAATATAGCGCGTATTCAATCGCCGAAGTAGTTGCTAAAAATTCCTCGCTAATGCGGTATGGAGGAACGACGTTTGCGATATTTCGCACGACGAAAAGCTCTCCCGGAAGCGTCGAGGTAATTAGGCTCGGCACCACGCGCGAGTCGGAGCAGCCGATAAAAAGCGTGTGGGGCTTTTGATGATTTGCCAGACTTCCGAAAAGTTCGGCATGCTCGGCAAAATTTTCTTCCATAAATTTAATAGCTCCATTTATTAACTGGCTGGGCATACTTTCTCCTTAAAAAAGTCGGGAATTATATATTACTTTCATAAATAGATAGAATTCTGCGAATTTTTAATTATATATTTACCAAATTTTCGCTAAACTCCCCGCTCATAAATCAAAAGAAGGAGAAAAATATGAGTCTATACGACAGACGAAATTACGCGGACGGCTATGAACTATCGGACGCATCACTGGAACAAGGACGAATCTCTCAGACCATTAAACAAACCTACGCGCTTCTAACCGCTTCGATGATAGCTGCAGCGGCAGGGGCTTTTGTGGCGATGAGCTTCGGCGTGAGCTTGGCTATTCATCCATTTTTATATCTAGTGCTTTTAATGGGGCTGATCTTCGGTATGCAAGCAGCCGTAAATCGCGGCGCCAACACGATCGCGCTGGTTTTGCTTTTTGCATTTACCTTTATTACCGGTCTTACTCTAGGTAAATTGATCGCTATTTATATCGCAGCGGGTGCCGGAGATGTGGTAACACATGCGTTTGTGGCTACGGCGATTACTTTCGGTGCTCTTACCGTTTATGCGATGAATACAAAGACAAATTTCGACTCTTGGGGAAAGCCGCTATTGGTATCGCTTGTGGCTATTATCGTGCTAAGCCTTTTGAACTACTTCTTTTTCAAAAGCACCGTGCTTGATATAGCAATTTCAGCTTTTTCGGCTTTAATCTTTTCGATGTATATCATCTACGATACTAAAAACATCATAAACGGCACCTATACCTCACCGATAATGGCCGCCGTGAGTATGTATCTAAACATCTACAATCTCTTCCTTGCACTGCTAAGAATTTTCGGCGCAAGTAGAGACTAAATTCTATGCACCGCTTCATGCGGTGCACTCTTAACTTAAAATTTATAAATCTTTTATTATAATCGCAAATTCAATTTTTTCAAAAGGTTTTTATAGTGACTACGTTATTTTTGGTTTTACAAGTCGTCTTCGCCGTGATAATTACGATCTCCGTCCTGCTGCAAAAGAGCTCTTCTATCGGGCTTGGCGCATACAGCGGAAGCAACGAAAGCTTATTCGGAGCGAAGGGTCCGGCGGGATTTTTAGCTAAATTTACCGCCGCGATGGGAATTCTATTTGTGATAAATACACTGGTGCTCGCATATTTCTATCAGCAAGATGCTAAATCTTCCGTAGTCGATCGCGTAAAGATAGAAGCAAATACTACTAAATCCGTGCCAAACGCTGTCCCTGGCGTGCCGTCCATCCCAGCTTCAGGCGCAAAGCCTAATTTTGCTCCGGCAAGTACTGAGTCAAATTCCATAATTAGCGGCGAGACCAATGCAACGGATACGAAAATCGAAGCGCCCGCAGCTCCTGCGACCGATACCGCCGCAGCTAGCGCGCCTGCTCGGTCGCAAGCATCAAGCGCCGCAAGCGATACCAATGCGAGCGCTGCTTCCGCAGATCAAAATACAACCAAATAAACTCTAAATTTTAAAATTTAAAAGCGCAAAATCCGTGCTTTTAAATGCTATTCTTATTTTTTTAACGCTATAATTTCGCAAATTTTATTTAAAGGATTTGAATGCTAGAAGCTATCTACAAAGAGCAAAGAGCAAACGGCGATCGAGCTATCGAGGCTTTGAAAAGGGATTTTACGACTCTACGCACCGGTAAAGTGAGCGTGGCGATCCTAGATCATATTTTCGTGGATTATTACGGCTCGCAAACTCCGCTGAATCAAGTCGCGACCATCCTTTCGACCGATGCGGTTACGATCTCGATCACGCCGTGGGAAAAGCCGATGCTAAAGGCGATCGAAAGCGCGATCGCAGCGGCGAATATCGGCGTCAATCCGACTAACGATGGCGAGAGCGTAAAACTATTTTTCCCGCCGATGACGGTCGAGCAACGACAAGAAAACGCAAAAAAGGCCAAAGCGATGGGCGAGAAGGCTAAAATCGGCATTCGCAATGTCCGCAAAGACGCTAACGACGAAATCAAAAAGCTCGAAAAAGACAAAGCGATCTCCGAAGACGACGCCAAAAAGGGCTACGACGAGGTACAAAAGATCACCGACTCTTACTCAAGTAAAATCGACGACGCAGTTAAGGCCAAAGAAGCCGAGCTTTTGAAGGTTTGAGCTGTGAATATAGAAAAAATCTATCGCGACTGCGGCGCATATCTGCGAGGGCATTTTCTGCTTTCAAGCGGCAACCACTCGGAATTCTATCTGCAAAGCGCCAAAGTGCTAGAAAATCCGGAGCTCGCGGAACGGCTCGCAGACGAGCTCGCCGCCATCATCGAAAAAGCGGGCGTGGAGTTTGATAGTGTCTGCTCGCCCGCGCTGGGAGGAATTTTAGCGGGCTACGAGCTAGCTCGCGCGGCGAAAAAGCGCTTCATCTTTACCGAGCGCGTAGATCGCGTAATGAGCCTGCGCCGCGGCTTTGAGGTGCATAAAGGCGAGAGATTTATCGTCTGCGACGATATCATCACGACGGGCGGCTCGGCTCTTGAGAGCGCAAGGCTCATCGAAGACCTCGGCGGAGAGGTCGTGGGCTTTGCCGCGCTTGCCAATCGCGGATTTTGCAAGGTCGCAAATTTAGCGGGCAGCAGTGCAAAGGCTGGCGCCAAGCTGCCCGCAGATAAGCCGTTTTTTGCGCTAGGCAATTTCGAGTTTGAAATTTACGAGCCCGCGACCTGCCCGCTTTGTGCTACCGGAAGCAAGGCGATCAAGCCCGGCAGTCGCGGAAACTAGGCGCCGATTTGCTACTAACAAACCGCAACGAGATTAAATTTTATCCTCTCGGCTCTAAATCTAGTGCGCCGGAATTTTAAAATTTAATCCAAAAACGGATCAAAATGGCAAAACAAAAAGCTAAAATTTCACCGATTTTTCTGCGCGTGAAAGCCTTCATCGTCGATCTTTTCATCATCGCGATGCCCCTATTCTACGGCGTTACCTATCTCGTCTTGGGCTCGAAAGAGGCTCTGTGGCGCAACCAAGCCGCGATCGCGCTCATCTGGCTCGCATACGGCGCTATTTGCGCAGCATTTTACGCCCGCAGCGCCCAGACGCCGGGCTATAAGCTCGCAGGGCTTTATCTCATCGACGTTCGCAGCGGACGCAAGGTAAGCTTCTTTAGAGCCTTAGCGCGCTTTGCTTGCTTCGTGCTTGCGGGCTTTAGCGTCATCGGGCTTTTGATCTGCTTCTTTCGCAAAGACAGCTTGAACTTGCACGACCTGCTAAGCGGGACAGCGCCCGTCGTGCGAAAGGACGCGCAGTGAGCGGGCAGATTTGCGGTATCGACGAGGCAGGGCGTGGCTGTCTTGCGGGACCGCTTTGCGTCGCTGGCTGCGTGCTACAGCGCGAGATCGCGGGACTTGCCGATAGCAAAAAGCTAAGCGAGAAGCGCCGCGAGGAGCTTTACGCCCAGATCATCGAAAACTCGCGCTATAAAATCGTCGAAATTTCAAGCGCACAGGTCGATGAGGCGGGCCTAAGCTCGTGTCTAAGATCGGCGCTTGAGCAGATTCTCGCGTATTTTATGGGTTTTAGCGGGCGGATCATTTACGACGGCAACGCAACTTTTGGCGTACGCGGACTTCAGACGCTCGTAAAGGCCGACGCGCAAATCGCCGAAGTAAGCGCGGCGAGCATCCTTGCCAAAGTCACGCGCGACCGCACGATGAACGAGCTCGCGCGGCGCTACCCGCAATACGGCTTCGCGCAAAACAAAGGCTACGGCTCGCGCGCGCACATCGCGGCGATCGAGCGGTACGGGCTCACGCCTTTTCACCGCGCAAGCTACAAGATCAAATCGCTGCAACCTTCGCTGTTTGATTAACGAATTTGTTTTGCCATGATTTGTTTCGCGCTGTTTAGGACGCGCTCGCTTAAACTTCGACCTCACACCCTCTGCGTGCATTCGGCGCTAAATTCCAACTTTGCACGCCCTGTGCGTATTTAGCGCCAAAATTTAGCATGCCCGCATTGCAGCGCCCGTCATCAAAATTTACTTGCCGCGGAACTTATCTTTAAATTTTGAAATTTGCCGCTCCTTTATCCACCAACCTCGATCGAGATATGCCGCCTGTGCGGCTTTAGCTGCACGCAGATTTCAAAACGAACTTCGATAAAGCGAACACGCGCCACGCCGCACTAAATAAATTAAAATTCCGATCCATGCTGAATTTAGCCCATATTTGCGCCGTATCAAAACTCAAGATTTTAAAATTCGAGACTTGAAATTTTGCGCGGAATCAGACGCGAAATTCCGCGCACAAAGGCGGTAAAATTTAGAAATTTTAACCAAACTTTCGCTATCATCACAGCTTAAATTTCACCCAAAGGAAACCGATGTTTGAATGGATCGCCTCACCCGAGGCATGGATCAGCCTGGCTACGCTCACGGGGCTTGAGATCGTGCTTGGTATCGACAATATCATCTTTATCGCGATTTTGTGCGGCCGCCTGCCCGAGGCACAGCGCGGACGCGCCCGTATAATGGGGCTCGCGCTTGCGATGATCACGCGCATTTTGCTGCTTCTTAGCCTAAGCTGGATCATGGGGCTAACTAAGCCGCTATTTAGCGTGCTTGCGCGCGATTTTAGCGGACGCGACCTCGTGCTGATCGGTGGCGGATTGTTTCTGCTCGTCAAATCCACGCTCGAGATCCACTCCAGCGCCACGGGCGAGGCGCACGAGCATAGCGCTAGCAGCGGCAAGGCGAGCTTCGGTGGCACGCTCGTGCAGATCGCCGTTTTGGACATCATCTTTTCGCTCGACAGCGTCATCACCGCCGTGGGCATGGCGCAGCACCTGCCCGTGATGATCCTCGCAGTGATCATCGCCGTGGGCGTGATGATGCTCGCTAGCGGCGCGATCGCGCGCTTCGTGGACGCAAACCCGACGATCAAAATTTTAGCGCTTGCGTTTTTGATCCTAGTGGGCGTCTCACTGATCGCCGACGGGCTGGGCTTTCACATACCTAAGGGCTACATCTACTTCTCGATGGCGTTTTCGCTGCTTGTTGAGCTCATCAATATCCAGATCCGCAAAAAATCCGCCGCGAAATAGGAGGAGTGGAATTTTGCGAGATCTGAAAGGCGCGCATGGGCTTTGCTAAATTTCTTTCGCCGCGATGTATCAAGCTTGCTCGCGGCACGGCTCAAAATTTCAAGCTAGAGCCCGCGGCTGCAGACACGGCGAAATTTAGCTTTACGCTGGAGCACTTGCGCTTTGCGGGAATTCTGGATTTAAGGTGCGACGGACTTTATCTGCCGATACGCGAGGGCGACGAGCTGGCGGTGATATATGAGGTTTCGAGCTTAAATTCCAGGCGAAGCTTTGAGGGGCTTGAATTCCCGCCGCAGCGCTTTAAGCGGCGCCGATTTAAGCAGCGAAAATTCCATGCTGCGCCCTAGCTGCGAAGTTCCAAACAGCGGAAATTCCACCGCTGTAAATTCAGACTGCGACGCACATAGCGATACCGCGACAAGTGCAGGCCAAAATTCTGCGGTATCTGATTTAGTGGGCAAAGATCGCAGCGATATAAATTCTGCCGCTTTGAGCCTGATCCGCGAAGGCTTTAACGAGCAGGCGAACGCTAATACGGAACTTTATACTTCGAGTTTGAATTGCAAAGATTTAAGCGGCTCTGCCTCTTTAAATTCTACCCGCGAGAGCCGCGACGGCGCTTCGGTAAACTCCACTACTTCCGCCATTCCGCTAGATTTCGTTAATCTAAGCCTAGGCGCGCAGCGCTGGAAGGACGCCGGTAGCACGGCGCTCGCCGCGATATTCGCAGCCTTCGGCGTAGTGCTGACCGCGATGAGCATCTACTGCATAATCTTTATTTTTGAAAAGAGCGACCCTGCGGTGGCGATAGCCCTACCCGTCCTCGCGCCTTTTGCGTATTGCAGCTTTAGGTTTATGCGAAGAGACTGGCGCGCCGCAAAGTTTGGACGTATATTTGCAGCGCTTCCGCACTCCAAAGAGCCCAAGCGAAGCGGCGAAGCGGAGGGCTATGCTAGCAGCGTGCGCGTGCTGCAAAGCGGCGACGTTTATTACTATGGCTTCGCGCTGGACGGGCTGTATTTATCGGGCGACAGCAAGCGGCGTATCGTCTCTAGCGCGCTACGCGCAGATCAAAATTTAGCGGAGCTTGCGGACGGCGAAAATTGCATGAAATTTAAGAATTTAAACGCAGAAAATTCCGCAAATTCTACGAGTATTAAGAATTTTGCGAAATCAGCGAATTCCACAAGCTCTATAAATTCTACTAACGCAAGAAATTCTATAAATTTCGTCCGCTCCGCCGAAGTCGCGGTATCTGTCAAGGCAAAGGACGCCTCGCAGAGCTTCGAGCTGCAAAACGGCGATATTCTCCGCGCTCGCTACAAAGACTACCGCGTAAGCGGGCTTTGGAATCAAAGCCGCAGCGCCAAGTTAGGCGATACGCGCAGCAGATTTCGGCGCGCGATAGATTTTATCGCGGGCGTGGCGCTACAAATAGGTCTGCGTCTAGGCGGCGCGCTCGTGCTGACGCGGCTCGGCGATCACATCGGTGGCGACTTCGGCAACGCTCTAAGCTTCATCGGATTTTTGCTACTGCTTAGCCTTATGCTTTGAAAGGCGAATTTCAAGCGACAACCTCGCGGAATTTTGCAACTTCAAGGAATTTCAAATTTCGCAATTTCGCAGAATTCCGCAGCGAACGGATTTGGATTTTAAATTTCAAGGCTTTGGGATCGTAAATTTAAAGGCGCGACAAAATTTCAAATTTCAGGCGCGTAAGATTTCGGCTACAAAATTTTAAAATTATAAATTTTAAAGCGTAGAATTTCAAGATGCGGATTTTAATTTCAGAATTTTAAATTTTGCGGTGCAGAATTCCTCGGCATGAATTAAAATTTTAAATTTCAAAACGCGCGGAATTTTAAGGTGCGTGAAATTCCAAGCACGAAACCCAAAAGCGGAATTTTAAAATTTCAAATTTCAAGGCGTGCGAAACCGCAGCACGGAGCATGAGGCTGTAGTGCGCCAAACTGCGGCGAGCCGCCCATCCGCTAGCTCCAAATTCTTTCGTTTAGTTTTAGGTTTTTTACTACCCCAAAAAAGTGCGAAAGCTCGCGCTTGATTAGCGCGGCAGGGTCGCGGCGCAGCACGCTTTCGTCTATGTCGGGCTCGAAATTGTCGCGCCCCGTATTTACGAAAATGTAAATTTTGCTATCTGCGAAGCTAAGACTAACGGGCGCGGCCACGGCGCCTGCGAAGCGCAAGAGCCTCCGCATAAAGGCAGGCGTTAAAATATACATCGCGCCCGCCGCATCCTCGCAATACACGGCGAAGGCGGCGTTAAACTCCGCATCGTCCATATCGATCCTCTTTAGCCCGAGGGTGTTCGGCGCGCCGGCGCAAGCGGGAAAGATCAGGATTTTGGCGCTTATGCGTTTGTTAAATTCCGCGTAGAAAAAGGTGCCCAGGATTTCACTTTCCAAAATTCTATTAAACAATTTCACGTCGCAAAACGCGAACCTCACGCCGTCATAAACGCCCGAGACCCTGTCGTTGCCGCCTAGGTATCTGTCTAGTCGAAAAAAGAGCATGGAGAGTTTGAGTTTAGCAGGATCGATATCGCTTGAAATTTCATATCGATAGCCGAACGCCTTAAAATATGGCATTAGATAGTGCTCCTTAAAAGTGCACTGAAATTTTACCGAATAGTCTTGCTTAAAGTCTCTAAACAATACAAACAAGCTCGAAGCAGCCAAGATTAAAGTTATAATCGCGAGTAAGATATATTTGGAAATCGTAGGGCGATTTTGTAAATCAACTAGAAATAGGCATATTATAAAAAGACCCGCGGCTTGGATTATCGTAGCTTTTATGGAGGCCTGATCGCACAAAACGGCTACTATAAGAACAACCGCGAATAATCCGATAAACGGCAACAAATCCGCCATGCCTCCTCCGTCGCGTAGCTTGTATAACAAAAACACGCCGCAAAAAAGCATGCACGCCGCCGCGAAGATCGTATTTCTTTTCGCCTTATACAAAAGCCCCAGCCTGATCTGCTCCAGCTCGCTCGCGCTCAATCGCCCCTCCTAAAATTTAAATCCGATTATGGCGCTAGCGAGCTTTAAATTCGCTTACGAACGGCGCCGAAATTTTAAAATTTAGACTTGCATAAATTTACGGTTAAATTTTAGCAGCGGATCGTCTAAATGAAGCAACGGCGGAATCTTGGTAGAAATCTAAGCGGAACGGAATTTTAAAAATTCCGTTCCGTAAGAGAGATAAAATTTTACGGGCGCGCTTTAAATTCGCTATAAAATTTCACTGCGCCGAGCCGTAAAATTTCGCGAAATAAACGCCGCAGATTATGCTACGAAATTTAGGGTGCCCGAGCAACGCCGATAAATTTACGGGCGCTCGCACCGCAAAAAGCGCGCGCGGACGCCGCTAGCAAAATTTAAATTTTTCTATAAGGCGCCTGTCCTACTTCGTAGAAATTGTTGCCCTCGCTATCGATCGCTACGATAGCGGGGAAATCCTCGACGGTAAGCCTCGCGACCGCCTCGGGGCCGAGCTCCGGATAGGCTAGCACTTCATATTTTTTGATGCTTTGGCTGATTAGCGCGCCCGCACCGCCGATAGCGACCATATAGACGCAGCCTGATTTTTTCATCGCCTCGACGACGGCGTCGCTGCGGTAGCCCTTGCCGATCATGCCGTTGATGCCTACTTCGTTTATCATCGTCGGAGTGTATTTGTCCATTCGTCCGCTAGTTGTAGGTCCTGCAGCACCGATTGCCTGACCCGGTTTGGCGGGGGTCGGCCCCAGATAATATATCGTCTCGCCAGCCAAGCTTACGGGTAGCTTCTCGCCGCGAGCGAGGGTTTCGGTTAGAGCCTTGTGCGCGGCGTCGCGAGCTGCGATGATGGTGCCGCTGATTAGGACGTTATCGCCCGCCTTTAGGCTTTTTACTACGCTTTTATCAAAAGGTGCGGTAATTCTTTTAACTTCTGACATGATTTCCTCCTTATAGTTCAGCATCGGCATGGCGAGCCGCGTGGCAATTGATATTAACGGCGACCGGAAGCCCCGCTATGTGGGTCGGATACCACTCTACATTTACTTTAACGGCAGTATTTATGCCGCCCAAACCCTGCGGACCGACGCCCGTAGCGCGCGCCATCTCCAGTAGTTCATCCTCTAGCTTGGCGTAGCGCTCGTCGGGATTTCTGCTGTCGATCGAGCGAACCGCGGCTTGTTTGGCTAAAAGCGCCGCCTTATCCATCGTGCCGCCGATACCGACGCCTACGACCATAGGAGGACAAGCATTAGGACCAGCGTATTTGACCGCCTCTAAAAATACTTTTTTTACCCCCTCGATTCCGTCTGCAGGAACGAGCATTTTTAGCACCGATTTGTTTTCGCTGCCAAAGCCCTTTGGGGCTACTTTTATCTTAAACTTGTCGCCGGGGATGATGCGGATATTGATGACCGCAGGGGTATTGTTTGTGGTGTTTTTACGCTCAAAAAGCGGCTCTGCGACCACGGATTTACGCAGATAGCCGCCTACGTAGCCGTCCGCAACGCCTGCGTTGATAGCATCCTCCAGATATCCGTCCTCGATATGCACGTCCTGACCGAGTTCGACAAAAACCACCGTCATACCGGTATCTTGGCAGATCGGCGCGACCTCTTTCGCCGCCAAATCGGCATTTTGCAAGAGCTTGCCTAAGATATCTTTGCCGATAGGCGAAGTCTCGTTCTCGCGCGCCTTCTCAAATGCCGCGCGCATATCTGGCGTGACGTGATAACAGGCTTTTTTGCAAAGCTCGCTGACTACTTTTGTAATCTCAGCTGCTTGGATCGTTTTCATGATCTCTCCTTGTATTGAAATTTTAATGGATTATATTCCGTTAAACTAAAAACTTAGTTTAAAATTTTATCTTCATTTAATAAATTTTAACAAAAGGCTAGAAAATAAGCGGTTTTTAATCTTTTTATAATAAAATACCATTTTTTGAAATTATCAAATACTAAAAATTTTGCGAAGAAATTTTAAAATCAAGGAAACCTATGAAAAAGAAAACTCTTGTGCTGCTCGTGGGCGCTTGTGTGCTTATAGGAATGATACTTTCTCTTGGGATTGCGGAGATGGTTCACCTTACGGGCACCGATAAATTCTGCGTATCCTGTCATACGATGCAGCCGATGGCAAACGCATTTCACAACGATGTTCACGGCGGCAATAACCCGCAAGGCTTCAAAGCTGATTGCGTCGCCTGTCACGTTTCTCATGAAAATACCTTTATGTATCTTTGGACTAAAGCTCTAACCTCCGCAAATGATGTCTACAAAACGGTCTTTACCGATGCCGATAAGATCGACTGGCAAGAAAAACGCAAGGAGCGAAATCATTTCGTTTATGAAAGCGGCTGTCTAAGCTGCCATCGAAATTTAAAAGAGCAGAATAACCAAGTAAATAAAGCCTGGCTCGCGCATAGGGATTATTTCGCAGGCACTACCGGCAAAACCTGCGTGCAGTGCCACGAAAACGTCGGCCACAAAAATATGGGTATAGAGATCACCAAATATTGGGATAAATACAATCGAGAAAATAACAAAACCAAGTAAAGGAGAAGCAATGCTAAAAAAAGTCGCTATTTTAATAGCCTGTATCGCATCGTTTGCATTCGCAGAAATGCCCGCGCAACATGCGAATATGTCCGCGTCGGACGCGAACGTAAGCAATTCCGTAAACGTTAGTCTTACGAAGAATTTAAAGGTAAATAGGCAGCTTACGCCGCTAGCTAGACGCTGCGTCGAGTGCCATGCCGAAAAAACTCCGGGCGTCGTTGCGGATTGGAAGATGAGCCGCCACGCTCACGTAGGCGTTAGCTGTACCGACTGCCACTCGCAGCCAGCAGATAGCCCTATGGCAGCTAAAGAGCCGCATCCGAAAGACACAGACAATCATATTTCGGTGCTAGTTAGCCCAAAAACTTGTGCCAAATGCCACAGCAACGAGGTTAAAGAGTTTGAAAACAGCGGTCACGCAAGAGGCGCTATGCAAATGCAAGCCAACAAAGGAATGGTTGATCTAATGTATCACTACGAAGGACGTGATATCCCTGATCTTAAACATGCACCTGATATTACCGGCTGCTCTCAATGCCACGGTAGCGTCGTTAAAATGGATGAGCATAACAAGCCTACCAAAGAGACCTGGCCCGTTTACGGCATCGGTACGGTTTATCCGGACGGTAGCGTAGGCGGATGCAAATCATGCCATTCTGGTCATAAATTTTCGATTGCTGAAGCTCGTAAGCCTGCTGCTTGCGCATCTTGCCACTTAGGACCTGATCATCCGGATATTGAAATTTACAATAACTCAATGCACGGACACGTATTTAACGCTGAAGGCAATGAGTGGAAATTCGATAGCGCTCCTGGTACTTGGGCGGTTCCTGATTACCGCGCCCCTACATGCGCGACCTGCCATATGAGCGGCGGTGTTGGCGATTTAAACTCCACTCACAACGTATCTCAACGCTTGAAGTGGAATTTGTGGCAGCCTAAGAGCAATCTACGCACCGGCGGTAATGAGACTGCGGTAAGCGAGTTTTTAAATACCGGCAAACTAAACGTTGGTAATCCTTTGGCGGGTAACCTAAACGGTCCTGAGGCAGCGCGTACCGAGATGAAGCAAGTCTGCAAAGAGTGCCACGCAAGCACCCACACGAATAATTTCTTTGAGGTGGGCGATAAGCAGGTACTTCTATATAACGTTTACAACGACGAAGCGACTAAGATGCTAAAAGAGCTTAAGGAAAAGAAACTTCTAAAAGACGATCCTTGGGCGGATGCGTTCCAGCGAATCTACTATGTTTCATGGCACCACGAGGGTCGCAGAATGCGCCAAGGTGCGCTAATGGGCGGACCTGATTATTCGCATTGGCACGGCGTATTCGAGGTCAAAAATGACATCAGAGAGATGCGCGAAATTTACGAGCGCCGCATCAAAACCGGCAAGATCGAGGAATAATCCTTCTTAGTCTGCTAAATTCTGCCAGACCAAACAGATCAAGCTTGTAAGCCCCTGCACTTCGCAGGGGCTTTTTTGTTTGGATAAAATTTTGGAATTTTATTTCGTAATCCGCAAAGCCCATCGAAAATCGCCCCTAAAATCCACTACAAAATCACTATCTAATTATTTAAGATTATTGAGAATTTATGACGGAAGTAGCTGATAAATTAGAGTAAATTTATCTCTTTGCAATCCAAAATTGGCTACAATCGCGCATATCATTTAAAAGGAATTTTATGGACAAGCAAACGGCATTAGACTTTTTGAGACTTCATCAGCCGATGCCTGCGCAGCTTTCGGATCAGCTCGCGGCAGAGTTTCGCGCGGTACGGGAGTTTTTGCGTGATAATCCCTGCGACGAGGCGCTTGAGCCGCTTTTGCGCTCGCTAAATGAGGGTGATGGCGCAGGTGAATATCCGCTCGTGGACGAGGTGCTAGGTGCGGCGGGCGATACTGCTGCGGTAGCTGCGATTAGAGCGGTCTTGGAGGATCCGAGTACGGGCAGCGGAGCGCGATTTTGGGCGACGCTTTTTAGCGTGAGCTTCGTTCGTAAGGAGCTCATCGCAAGCCTGGAGACATCGCTTAAATACGCAAACGATGATTTGATCGAGCTTACGAAGGAGCAGATCGAAATGTTTAAGCAGCTGGTGTAAAGCTAGCTGCGTAACTTATAGTTGCGCCTTGCTCACCAGATTGCGCCGCTACAAAGCAAATCTAAATTTATAAAAATCGGCTTAATTGAAGGCTGCTTTTAAATTTTAAAATTTTGCAGTCGCTTAAAATTTTTTAGAGGCTACGATTACGAAAGAGGCGCACTTTATTTTCTATGGGCTGTGGCAGGCGCCCTGTGCGAGGGTTGCTATCGGCAAAGATATAGCGTCGCCGCTAAGTGCGAGCGGCGCAGGCACCGAGAGATATCTACCTAGGAAGGGTAGAAATTTCACGGCGTCGTTTGAAGTAAAATTTTAAATCTGCGGGCTTGTGATAGAATTTAAGTCGTAATAATGAAGCATAATTTAATATCGCTACGAGCTCACCGCTGAAATTTTAAGATTACGTCGCGCAGTGACGAGATTTTGCTCGGTGCAATCCGTACGAAATTTTAAGCCGTAAAGATAAGGCGGAATTTTTAATACGTGGCTTTTGAGACGAAATTTTAAGTAATGAGTTTGAGGGGGAATTCTAAAGCGCGAGTTAGACTATAAACTCGCACCGTCGGTAGAGGATGCCACGCCTTTTTGCGGGCTGAGAACTTCGACCGCGCAACAAAGAATTTCACGCTTTTAGCATTGCAGCTACGAACCTCGGCTACGCAGCGAGTAAAACTGTGCTGCGGTTATACGACTAATGATACTGCGCCGTTTTGCAAGCGATCTTGTAGCGAGATTAGGCTATGGGTTTTGGTGCACGGTATAGAAATTTGTATGGTGCGATCCGCGTGGGATTATACGGCGCAGATTTTGCGTCCTCATCTGCACTGCCAAAAAAATTCTATTGAGCGGAGTTGTGATCTAGAAATTTTGCAACGGCACAAAATTGCCTAACGCGGATTTTGAGCTTGCGCGAAATTTTGCACCGGCTAGCATTCAAGAAGCGTAAAATTTTAAATTGCATGCCGCTTTAAAATTTTAAACTTATAAAATTTGAGCCGCGCTTACTTTTAAATCCTAATTGCGCGCCATGTTTGGTGATGAATTTTAAAATTTCATCGCGCCAAGAGCAGCTCGATTGATTGGTGGGCGTAGCTAAAAACAAGATAGATAAAATGCATCAGCGCGTGAAGCGGGTCTAAATTTAAACTACTGGCGAAATTTTAAAGCGCGGTCCAGACCGCTTGCGGGCCTCGATCTTGGCTTTAAAATAGTTAAATTTAGCGCTAGTGTCTGCAAGACGCTTCGGCTACCTAGCTTTTATGCTGCCGAAGCAAAGCCCGTTTTTGTCGCACTGCATATTTTCTATCTGCGGGTCCTCGCTTTCGCCGCAAATTTGAATCATTTGATGCGACGCCTCGTCCATTTTGGGCTCGCTGCAATGCGAAACGCCTGGCTTTGGCTGCTGTGGAGCGGAGCAGCCGCATACAAACAGCGCTGCGCAGGCGAATAAGAGGGTGTTTTTCATTTTAAATCCTTTTAAAAAATTTCGTAATTTTATCTTTGTAAAACTGAAATTTTACGGAATTTAAAGCATTTCGGATAATTTAACGCGCCCTTGCGACGAGTATGGCGGCGAGCGTAGCGATGAAATTTTAAAATTTCATCGCGCTAATTCATATTCTTGCGTAAATTTTTAAAATCACCTCAGCGGGCGGCTTTTTCGCAAGATTTTTGCAGTATCTTGTTAGAATCGACACTTATGATTTTTTTGCCCAATTTACACGCCTTGTCGTAGTATCTCATCGCCGCTCTTTGATCGTCGCTCTCTATATTAGAGGCGTATATCGCGCAAGATACCCAGTTCCCCTCAGAATCGCAAGATATTCTATACTCTTCGGCGATTTTCGCTTTAATTACGTCCTGCACAGCTCTTAAATTTTGTGCTTCAAGCTCAGCAGGTCTGCTGCAAAATTGCTTTATCCCATCGTTAAATGCGGGGTTATTTTGCAATGCGGGATCCGAGATATTTTTGCCAAGCTCGCAGGCCTTTTTATAGTATTTCGCCGCTTCATTATTATCCTTTCCCTCCATAAACACGGCAAATAACCCGCAAGCGAGTATATCGCCCCTGCTATCGCAATCTTTCTTGTGTTGCGCGGACGCCTTTGCTAAATTCGCGTTATCGCCGTCCATAACAGCCGCCAAAGTGCAGCTTTCTTTATCACCCATATCGCATGCCTTTTTAAAGAACTCGAGAGCTTTTTTATCATCTTTTATTACCTCTTTTCCTTCAAAATAAAACCCTCCTAATCCAAAGCAGCCACGAGCATGGCCGCCGTCGCACGCTTTTTTATAAAATTTAAAGGCTTTTGCCAAATCTTGCTTTACACCGAGATCGCCTAATACAGGGATATTTTCATATATCATACCGAGAGTAGCGCAGGCTTCCTCATACTTCACGGTTCCATTTTCATTCGTGAAATCTTTACCGCTTTCGCAGACCTTTACCAATGTATTTATTTGCTCATCCGTAAGCTCTTTTACCTCTTCGGCAAACATAAAATAGCTTAAAAAAGCCAAAGCTAAAATGATTTTTTTCATTTCTTCCTCCTTAAAATTTTTCGTATTATTTCACTTTTCGTTGTCAGATACTGTCATTTAATGGCATTAAAATTTTATTGTTTTCTTTGCTTTTAAAATTCCGCAGAAGTATGCCCCCCCTTAATAATCACTAAAATTTAAACAAAATATCACTTACCCGCAACTCTTTACGCTTCATTACCGCTCGCCGTAAATTTCATTCAAAAGCGGGATTGAATTTCACGAAATTTCTAGGCGGGGGCGGTAGAAACGCAAGCGCAGAGGAGCAAATTTAAAACGCGAGCCATATTTAACGTTAGTTTAATGCTAAATTTATATAATCTAGGCGATTTTAAGAGATAATTAAGAATAAAATGCGCTAAATTTAGGGGCATGAGATGCAAGATTACGAATTATTGGATGTTTTGTCTAATAAAAGGGTTCTTTGCCTAGAGGACGAGCCCGGGATTTTAAAAAATATAACCGAATCGCTACAGCTGTTTTTCGGCGAAGTAGTGGGGGTTAAGGACGGGCTGGAGGCGCTCGATGAGGCGATGAGCGGTTCGTACGACGCGCTGGTTTTTGATATCGGCGTGCCGCATATGGACGGGCTAGAGGTCGTTAAAAAGATCCGAGCTGCCGGCATCAGCGTGCCGATCGTGATACTTTCGAGCCACACCGAGCAGGAGTATCTGTGGCGGGCGGTGGAGCTTAAGATCACTAGGTATCTGCCTAAGCCCTACGACAAAAACGCCTTTATAAAGGCGTTGCAAGACGTCGCTGCGGAGCTGATAAATCATGCGCCGATATTTAGTATAAGCGGCGAGCTGAAGTATGATTTTGCCAAAAAGATCATCTACGTCAAAGACAGCGCCTGTCATCTTTCCAAAAGCGAGAGCAAGCTTTTGGAGTACTTCTTAGCGCGCAAAAATCAAACCGTAACCTACGAGCAGCTATTTAGCTATATGTGGGAGTTCGAGCAGCCCAGCAAGGAGGCAATCAAGGCGATCGTCAAAGAGCTACGCCGCAAGATCGGCAAGGACGTGATCAAAAATTTATATGCGGTGGGGTATCTCTTTGAAGTATAAATTTAAATTTATCGTAGCGGTTTTTGTGCTGCTATATATTGTAATTACAGCTTTGGTTTTTAACTTCTACCGCGAGC
This sequence comes from uncultured Campylobacter sp., assembly GCA_937990735.1. Lineage (GTDB taxonomy): Bacteria > Campylobacterota > Campylobacteria > Campylobacterales > Campylobacteraceae > Campylobacter_B. The sequence continues at coordinate 43,545 of CALKQT010000047.1, forward strand.
TTGCGCTAAAAGACACGAGGCGCGAGGCGTTTTATATCCTAGATACGATGAATGCGGTGCGCGACTACGTCTCGACCGTGCAGCGCCCGCTAATAAACGAGCTTAAAGAAAAAAAGCTTCTAAGCGAGGATTTTTTCGATCCGAGGCTGATGTCCTCGACCTACATAACGCGCGAAATTTATAAAATTCAGCTCGCCAAAAATCACATCAACTACGACTACAAGCTCGTCGCTACCGATCCGCTCAATCCCGAGCACGAGGGAAGCGAGTTTGAGAATGAAATTTTAGAGGGCTTTAAAGAAAACAGATATAAAGAATACTCCAGGATCGTTTATGACCAAGGCGGCGCCTCGTATCTTTTGAGCCTGCCGATAACAAACTCCCAGCCTTCGTGCACCGAGTGCCACAGCATCAATGCAGCGCCTAAAAAGATGCAAGAGCTCTACGGCGATGTGGGAAATTTCAAAGGTGGCCTAGGCGATACGATCGCGATGATAAGCTTTAAAATTCCGATAAAAAGCATTCTGCTCTATCACACCAAAGAGTTTGTCGTTAGCGGCCTAAGCTTACTTGTGGTGTTTTTGATCTGTATATTTTGTATCTATAAAATTCACAAAAAAAACGCGACTTTAAAGATGCAAACGCAGCTTTTACTGATAAATCAAAGCCGCCTAGCGCTAATGGGCGAGATGATCGGCAATATCTCGCATCAGTGGCGCCAGCCGCTATCGCAGATCAGCTCAACGCTTATAAATTTAGAGCTTTATAGCGAGCGGGGCAAGCTCTCAAAAGAGAGGCTCGAAGGCGGCATAAAAGACGCGGGCGAGCAGGTGAAATTTATGAGCGATACGATCGAGGATTTTAAAAATTTCTTCAATCCGAACATGCCGAAGAAAGAATTTAACGCCAGCGAGGCGATCGAGCAGGCGCGTAAAATTTTAAACGCCTCGCTTAAAAAGCACGTCATCGACATAAGCGTGCGGGTAGAAGAAAATTTTACGCTTTACGGCAACGTAAACGAGCTCATCCAGGTGCTAATAAATATCATAAACAACGCAAAGGAGGCATTTTTGGACGTGCCGCTTAAACGGCGCGAGATTAAAATTCGCTCATTTTTAAAGCAGGGCGAGCGAGTAATCACGATCGAAAATAACGCAAGCCGCATCGACGAAGCACAGCTAGATAAAATTTTTGAGCCGCACTTTACGACAAAACAGCAGGGCAGTGGGCTCGGGCTATATATGAGCAAGATGATAATCGAAAAAAACGGAGGGAGCATAAGCGCTGCGAATTCCGACGAAGGCGCGATATTTACGATTGCTTTTTGTTAAATTTAGACTTCATTAAATTTCTCCCTTTTTCACCCTTTTTTGTTGATATTATTTCGAGCGTAGAACTTTGCTAATTTAAAATTTCGATTTTCAAAGGAGGAGCCATGAAAAAATGGAATAAGATGCTACTAGGCGCGCTAGCCTGTATTAGCATTTTTGCCGCAGGAGCCTGTGCTGATGAAGGCATGGGGCATGAGATGGAAATGTCGCAAAAATCGCGCGACGTCATCGCAAATCCTAAGGGCACGTTGCAAAGCAGAGGCGTCATATCCTTGCAGGACTACGTCGTAGAAGAGCGAGAGATGTATGACTGGCTATTTAAAAATCACCCGATTTTTACCAAATACGGCGGTAAGACGGTCGGCAAGCTCGATGTTCACGACCGAGGTTTGGAGTGGCTTGCGGAAGGTCATGGATTTGACTTTTCAAAGGCGAGTAAAAGAGATGACGGCAAGGGCTATAGCTCTATGATGTATAGAATCCCTGCTGGCTCTTCGCTACAATTTCCGAATAAATTTATAGGCCCTGAAAAATGCGGCGAGTGCCACCCTGCGCAGTATGAAACATGGAGCAGATCGCGCCACGCCACTACTATCCGCTTCCCGGGCGAGCACCCGGAGGTTAATAACAACCTAACCGATCCTGTATTTAGCCCAGATACGGCGTCGATCCTTCCAAAAGGTATTACCCCTGACGTAATTTATGCGACTGTGGGACATCTAAGGACAAAATTTGGCTACGTAGATGCATGGCTTCTACGCGGAACCTATCACGTAGAGGGCGGCTTGCTAAGAGATGGTACCGGTCAGATCGTAGCCGGCGGCAACCAATTCCAAAGGACTTGGGCGTTAAATTTAGACGATGAGACGGTCAAAAAGATCAAAAAGATCGTTCCGGAATTCCCAGGCACGCTTGAGGAATACGGCGATAACGGCGGTTACGTAAGAGGTCTTGCATCGTATGCTGCGAAATACAAAAAATCGATGTTTTTCCAAGCAAACAGCTCGTATTGCGAAGTCTGCCATCCATTTAAATTCGATTTTAAAACTAAGAAAGAATTCTATGCTGCTTTGGGTAACGCAAAAGAGCTTCAAAAGCACACTATCTCCAAGGGTATCACCTGTGAAGAGTGCCATGGAGCGGGCGGTCACCTTGACGGCGCTACAAATTTTAGAACCTCAAACTGCGAACGCTGCCACCAAAGATTTAACTATAGCCCTGATTTAGCTCGTGCTAATCCGCTAAACAACGGAAATCCCGATCTATCTCTTAGCTCTAAATTTAAATCTATGGGTCCAGGCTGCGGCTCTGAGGGCTCTCAGTCCTACTTTACCGCTCACTACGAGAAGGGTATGCGCTGCGTAACCTGCCACGATCCGCACGATAACACCGGACCGGTAGTTGGTGATAAAACCGTCAAGGGCGTAAATTATAACTCCGAGCAGGGCTATTTGAGCGCGTTTTATACAAAGCCTAAGATCACAAAAGAGTGCAAGGATTGCCACCAAGAGCAAGCCTACATCGCCGCAAGAGCCGATACGCATAAAGACAACACCTGCGCATCTTGCCACATGCCGTTTATGATGAGCTGCGAGAACTTCTATGCTATTCAGTTCCAAGACAACGCGGGATTTGATACTCAAAGAAGATCTCACATCTGGAAAATCGACATCGATCCTGCTAGAAAATCTCTAGTCGCAGGCGATGCCGCCAAAGGTCCAAGAGATGCGAAAGATTGGCACTTCCAAAGAAATAAAGACGGACGAAATTTCGTCGATCTTATGTGGTCGTGCGCACGAACCTCGTGGGCGGATAAAGATATGCAAGATACCAAAGGCTGCCATAGCCCTGTCGTTTCCGAGCTAAAAGAGACGCTTCACTTCAAGAACCAAAAGCAGGTTTACGATGAGGTTATGGGCTGGCAAACTCCGATTAAGAGCGACTTCTCGCAAGTTAAGATCGGTATTCAAGGAATTTACTCTATCCTTGAGACTAAAAAGCTTAACTCCAGCGACAAAACTCGCGTTTACGAGCTAATAGAAAAAGCTCAAGACACCGTCGATCTTATCGAAAAAGACGGCTCATGGGGTATGCATGGCTTTAAATATACTAAGCAAAGGCTAGAGGCCGCTAAAGAGTATATCAAAGAGGCTCAAAGAATTCTAAATAATAATTTATAATTCTTTCGGGGTCGCGTAAGTTCGCGGCCCCGAAATTTAAAAGGCAAATATATGCAAAAAAGACTGAAAATTTTCCTGCCTGTCGTTTTGGTAAGCTGCGCGTTGGGCGCGAATTTAACTACGCAAGAACAAAAAGAATCTTATAGCATCGGAGCTTCTACCGGAAGCTATGTTTCAAACCAGCTGCATTCACAAGCCGCATTAGGCGTCAAGTACGATTTAGATGCGGTGATAGAGGGGTTTCTGGACGCTCTTAAAAAGCAGCAGAAGCTAAAAGATGAGGAAATTATTGCGCTTTTGAATCAAAGAGCCGATAAACTAAATAAGATCGTAGAAACAAATTCCAAAGCGGAGCTTGATAAAAATTTAAAAGCGGGCAAGGAATTTATGGCGAAAAATGCTAAAAATCCGGACGTTAAAACCACAAAATCCGGTCTTCAATATGAAATTCTAAAGCTAGGCATGGGCGAAAAGCCAAAACCTGAGAGCGTAGTAGTGATGAACTACAAGGCGTATTTGACGAACGGTAGCGTATTTGACGATACTTTCGCATCTAAAATTCCGGCGCATCTTTCTATGATAGGCTTAATCGACGGATTGCGCGAGGGATTGCTTTTGATGAATACGGGCTCGAAATATAAATTTACAATCCCTAGTAATTTAGCCTACGGCAACGTGGACGTAGATAGAATTCCTGCGGGTTCTGTGGTAATTTTTGAAGCCGAATTACTAAAGGTTTTAAAGCCCGGTGAGCTTGCCGATGCGGCGAAAAAGCTTAGCGAGAGCGAGGCTAAAAGCTTTCACGACGCGAATAAAACAAAGTAGTTTTGCTTAAATTTAGTCGGAGGAGAATATGCAAAAGCAAAGAAGAAATTTTATAAAATCCGCCGCACTCGGCTCTTTGGGGCTTGGCGCAATCGCCTCAAGCTTACTCGCGCAAAACAGCGCGGATAAAAGCGCGCAAGACGCAAATACGAGCGCCAAAAAGCAAGAGCCGAAAAAGCCGCACTACGGTATGATCTTTGATCAGAACAAATGCGTGGGTTGCACTGATTGCGAGATAGCCTGTAAAAAGGTAAATTCGGTTCCGAAAGGTCAGATGAGGCTTTTTATCCAGGATAAAACCGATCCGCTAAATTTGAAAGAAAAGCGCTATGTTAGGGTTTCTTGTCAGCAGTGCAAGGACGCGCCGTGCGTAAAAGTTTGCCCGACGAAAGCCTGCCACAAGGACGAAAAAACCAGCATCACGACGATGAACACCGATGATTGCATCGCCTGTAAATACTGCATCGTCGCCTGTCCTTACGACGTGCGCTTCATAAATCACGAAACTAAAGCTGCAGAGAGCTGCAACTTCTGCTTGGATACGAATTTAAAAGACGCCCACGAGCCTGCCTGCATCGAGGCGTGCAGATACGAAGCGATCGTGTTCGGCGATCTAAACGACGAAGGCTCGCACATCAGCAAGCTGCTTCGCGTAAAAGATAGCCTGCGCATGCATCCTGAGTGCGGCACGAAGCCGAGCCTGCGCTATATTCCTGCGGTAAAACTAGGGGTGTGATATGAACGGAGCTATAAATTTCACTGCGACCTTCTCGCACGGCGTGGAGTGGGGCTGGCCGATCGCGGTTTATCTTTTGCTAGCGGGCATGAGCGGCGGCGCTTTGATAGTCGCGATCCTCGTCAAATTTTATAAAAAACAAACCGAAAGCACGCCGCTGTTTAAGGCTGCGTCGCTGCTGTCTTTCGTAGCGATCTTGCTCGGTATGGTTTGCCTCGTAGCCGATTTAGAGCGACCGCTTCTTTTTTGGAAAATTTTGATTAATTATAACTTCACATCGGTTATGTCCGTGGGCGTGGCGGCGCTTTGCGTCTATATCCCGCTTAGCTTCGTAGCCTGCCTTTATGCGTTTGAAGAGTGCCTTAGAGAGTTTTTGACGCACAATCTTAGTTTTTTAAAAGGGCTTTTCGAGCTTGCGATGAAAATTTTAAACGCGCTTCGCCCGCTACTTCTTGCGCTTACGCTAGTTTTTGCGGTCGCGATCTGCGCCTATACGGGCTTTTTGATCTCGGTTTTGGTTAGATTTCCTATCCTTAATACCGCCGTTTTACCTGCGCTTTTCGTGGCGTCGGGCTTATCGGCAGGCATCGCGGGATCTAGCTTAATAGCCGCGCTTTTCTTTAAAGCTGAGCTGCACGGAGGCGATCTAAAAGCCTTACACGCCGTCGAGTGGCCGGTTTTAGCGATGGAAATTTTACTAATCGGCATGATTTTCGTTTCGCTCGTCACAGGTAGCGACGTGCAAAAAGCCGCGAGCGTCGCCTTCAGCGAAGGAATTTACGCGCGTCTTTTTTGGCTAGGCGTCGTGGGCGTAGGTTTTTGCGTACCGCTAGTTTTAAATTTCGCACTGGGCAAAAAGATCGCCCACACCGCGTTTGCATTCTACGCGAGCGCGCTTGCCAGCGTGGTCGGAGTATTACTTCTTAGAATGTTTATACTATACGCAGGTCAAACTTACGATATAATAATGTAAAAAATTCGAAAGAGGCGATTTTGGGCGTAAATTTATTTAGATTTTTCACTTCTTACAAATTTGCGCTCTGCCTCCTTTTTATCCTAGCCGCAGGTGCCGGCGTCGCAACCTTTTTAGAGAGTATTTACGATACGCAAACAGCTAGAATTTTAGTCTATGAGGCGCGCTGGTATGAGTGCGTCATGGGTGCTGCGACGCTGAGCCTGCTCGGCATTATAATTAAAACCAAAATGTGGCGCCGCTTCGGCTCCTTCGTCCTTCACGCGGCATTTATCGTCATCTTTATCGGCGCGGCGCTGACGCGCTATTTCGGCGCCGAGGGCGTGTTGCACGTAAGAGCGGGCGAGAGCGAAAGCGAGATGGTGAGCGTCAAGCCATACTTGCAAATCCGCACGCAAGACGCGCTGTTTGAACACCCACTAAATCTATCTCAGATCGGCGATAACGATTTTAGCTTCACGCAAAGTATAAATTCTAAAAGCTTCACCGTCAAATTTAGCTCCTACAAACCCGCGCCCAAAGGCGAGCAGGGCACGCTTGCGGTAAAAGCGGGCTTTGAGGGCGGAAGCGAGCAAGAAGCGCAGCTGCGCGGCGGCGCGGGCTGGCTGGGCGAGCCCAAAATTTTAAACTTTGACGGCGAGGAGATAATGCTAAGCTGGGGCTCGAAACTCATAGAGCTTCCGTTTGCGGTAAAGCTTTTGAAATTTAAGCTCGAACGCTACCCGGGCTCGCAAAGCCCTTCATCCTACGCTAGCGACGTTGAAATTTTAAAAGAGGGCAAAAGCGCGGGGGAGCATGAAATTTATATGAACCACCCGCTAAGCTTTGACGGCTTTAAGCTCTTTCAATCCTCCTACGACACGGACGAGCTGGGCACGGTGCTGGAGCTTAACCGCGATCCGGGCAAAATTCCAACCTACTTCGGTTATTTCCTACTTTGCGTCGGATTTATCGGAAATCTTTTTACTGCAGGCAGCAGGTTTAAAAAGCTCGCTAAATTTATCAAAAATAACGCGCCCGCCGCGCTTCTTCTAATCGCGCTACTTTTTTTCAGCATTGAGCTTTGCGCCGCGGATGAAAACTATTTAGCAAATCTTAAAGCTAACTCGCGAGTTCATGCAAACGGCGCGTTCGCGGAGCTTTTAGTGCAAGATTACATGGGCAGGATCAAGCCGCTTAGCACCGAAGCAAGCGAAATCGTAAATAAAATTTCGGGTACGGATTCGCTTTACGGCTTAAGCGCCGAGCAGATGATCCTAGGAATGAGCCTAAATCCTGCATTTTGGCGCGATCAAAAGATCATCAAGATCAAAAACGACGAGATCAAAAAGATGCTGGGTTTAGCGCCGCAGGAGCGATATGCGAGCTTTAATTCGGTCTTTGATGAAAACGGCAACTACAAGCTCGCTCACGCCCTGGACGAGGCGAATGAAAAAAGCGCCTCGCGCCGCGGCGCGCTAGATAACGAGCTGATTAAATTCGACGAGCGGCTAAACATCGCGTATCTGACCTTTAGAGGGGTGTTTTTTAAATTTATCCCCATGCCGAGCGATCCGCAAAACGCGTGGCTCTCGCCGAATGACGCCTTTGCGGATTATAGGATCGCACCGCAGATCAAAGGCGTGCTAAACGACTATCTAAACGGCTTGCAAGACGGAATTTCGGATAATGATTGGGCTAAAGCGGACAGCGCGCTTGCAGAGCTGAAAAACTACCAAAGAGCCACCTCGGCGGCTATTCTTCCAAGCGTTAGCCGCGTCAAGGCTGAGGTATTTTACAACAAAGCTTCGGTTTTCAAAAAGCTAGTTTATTGCTATATGATCCTAGGCGGCGTAGCTTTAATATTGGCACTTTTGGGCGCACTTTGCGGTAAGCGCTTCATGCTCGCGCAAAAAATTTTATTCGCTGCCTTTGCCACAAGCTTTGCGGCACATACTCTCGCGCTTGCGCTGCGCTGGTACGTCGCGGCTCACGCGCCGTGGAGCGATAGCTATGAGTCGATGATCTACATCGGCTGGTCGGCGGCGCTTGCAGGGATCATATTTTTTAGAAAGTCCCTGCTTACGCTAAGCGCGAGCTGCTTGCTAGCTAGCATCGTGATGCTCGTAGCGCATATGAGCTTCGTAAATCCGCAGATTACCAACCTCGTGCCGGTGCTAAAATCGTATTGGCTCAGCATCCACGTCTCGGTTATCACGGCTAGCTATGGATTTTTAGGACTTAGCTGTCTGCTCGGTCTTTTGGCTCTTGTCTTGATGGCGCTTAAAAACGGCACCAATCGCGAGCGGCTTAACGCTCAGATCAGATATATAACGGCTATCAACGAGATCAGCCTCATCGTGGGGCTTTCGATGCTGACGCTTGGAAATTTCTTCGGCGGCGTGTGGGCGAATGAGAGCTGGGGGCGATACTGGGGCTGGGATAGCAAAGAGACCTGGTCGTATGTTTCGATCATCGTCTATGCGATCGTGCTGCATCTAAAGCTTATCCCGAAGCTCGGCTCGATCTATGTTTATTGCGTAAGCTCGACGCTTGCGTATAGCTCGATTATAATGACCTATTTCGGCGTAAATTTCTACCTCACCGGCATGCACTCTTACGCCGCAGGCGATGCGCCGCAGATACCCGCGCCGTTTTATTGTATAATAGCGGCGGTATTTTTAATAATCGCTCTTGCTTTCAGGGGCAGGGACGTAAAAACGATATGAAGGAGTAAATTTGAAAAAATTTCTAATAGCGTTAGCCTTGGCTGCCGCGGCAAATGCGGGCTTCATCAGCGAGGGCATTCAGGCGCAGCAAAGCGGCGATCATAAAAAACTCGCAGAAATTTACGAGCGAGCGTGCGGTTTGGAAAATAAAGCTTCGGGCTGCTATAATCTAGCCGTTTTGTATTTTGAGGGCACCGGCAACGTAGAGAAAAATTTCGAAAAAGCGATCAGCCTCTACGAGAAGGCGTGTAGCGCTAAATTTGCGCTTGCATGCAACAATCTAGGTTATATCTACGAAAGCGGCAACGGCGCGGATCAAAATTTTACCAAAGCCGCGGCTTATTACGAAAAAGCCTGCGAAGATAACGAAGGCTGCACCTCGCTTGGGCTTTTATACGCAAACGGTGCGGGGCTTGCAAAGGACGTCGCCAAGGCGGCGAGCCTTTATGAGAAGGCCTGCACCTACGGCGATATGATGGGCTGCAACAACCTGGGCTATTTGTATCTGAAGGGCGAGGGCGTGCAGCAAAGCTTTGCAAAGGCTAAAATTTTTTACGAAAAAGCCTGCGGCGGCGACATCGGCATCGGCTGCAACAACCTTGGCTATCTATACGCCTTCGGGCAGGGGGTGGGCCAGGATTATAAGCAGGCAAAGCAGCAGTATGAAAAGGCGTGCAACCTCGGTCACTTCGACGGCTGCAATAACCTAGCCATAATGTATGCCGAAGGAAAAGGGGTGAAGTCCGATAATGCCAAAGCAAAAGAGCTTTTCAAAAAAAGCTGCGACGGCGGCATCAAGATGGGCTGCGAGAATTTGGAATTTTTAAACTCGATTAGTAAGTAAATTTAAAACATCAAATTTTTAAGGAGATAGTATGATTTTACGTTCGTTTTTGGCTTCGGCCGCGCTTGTTGCGCTCGTTTGCGGTGCCTCGATGGATGGGGCTAATAAGCCGGCAAATCCTATGTTTCAAAGCGTGGATCCAAGCAAAGCTACGCTTGTAGGAAGCGGCGAGGGCAAAGAATACTGCGCCGTTTGCGGAATGAATTTGGTTAAATTCTATAAAACTAATCACGTTTGGAACGGCAAGCAAGTAGCTTCTCTGCACTGCTTGTACGAGATTACGGGCGGCAAAATTCCAAGCGATGCGCAGGTCGTCGATACGAAAAATCTAAATTTAATCGACGTAAATAAAGCCTTTTACGTCGTGGGCAGCAAGATCAAAGGCACGATGACGCGAAATAGCAAATACGCCTTTTCAACCGAAGCCGACGCGAAAGAATTCCAAGCCGAAAACGGCGGCGAGATAGTGAACTTTGCCAAAGCCTACGAGATTGCGGGGCAGGATTTTGAGGGCGATAATAAGATGATTAAAGCCAAGCGTGAGGGCGGCGTTTACGCGCACGGTAAAGAATTTTACGAAACGAACTGCGCTAAAACCGAAGCGAAAAGCTTTAAAGCCATCTCCGAGCTTAAAGCTCATCTCAAAAATGTTTGCGACGCAAAAGGCGCGAGCAAGGAGCCTGAGTACGACAAACACCTGCAAGCCGCGGCGCTGTATCTATGGGACGCGCCGGCAAATTTAGGCAGCAGCGGTAAAGATACAAAAGCGAAAAAGCCTGAAAAGATCGTCGTGCCCGAGGGCGCTAAATGCCCGGTCTGCGGCATGCTGGTAGGTAAAAACCCTAACTGGGCGGCGATGATAGAGGTTCAGGGCGGCGAGAACCTGTATTTTGACGGCGTAAAAGACCTGATGAAGTACTACTTCCAAAAGGGCAAGGGCTTTGATAAAATTTTCGTAACCGACTACTACAAGCTACATAAGATCGACGCTAAAAGCGCCTTTTTCGTGCTCGGCTCAAACGTCTTAGGACCGATGGGCGACGAGCTCATTCCATTTGAGAGCGAGAGCGCGGCTAAGACCTTCGCTAAAGATCACGGAGGCAAGAGCGTTCTTAAATTTGACGAAATTCAAGAGAGCGTACTAGAAGGGCTATGAGGCTCATTTGCGCTTTAATTATCTTTTTTGCCGCCCTTTACGCGCTCATTGCAGTACATTATGTAAGCTTTGATCGCGCAAAGGGCGAGCAGTGTCTGCAAAAGCTTGCACGCGAGATAAAGGACGTGCGGCTCTCAAGCAGCTTTAGAAGTAAAGCCTACGCGGAGTTCGTCTATGATAAGTAAAAGCTTCATCGACTACTCCGTGACTTTGCTGCGAAAAGATAGGGCCGACCACTCCTTTAGCTTTGCGATCTTCGCCTTTATCGTTTTTATTTTAAGCTCGGTGCTTTTCATCTCGGGCTCCATTCAAAACGCTCTTGAAAAGGTCATCAAGCTCAGACCCGACATCGTAGTAGAGGCTCTGCGCGCGGGCAAACGCGACCTGATGCACGACGGCTATATCTACGACATCTCTAAGATCGCGGGCGTCAGCGAAGTGCAAGGCGCCGTGGACGGGATGTATTACTTCGCTCAAAAGCGCGTTTGGTTTCATATCGTAGGCGACGAAAGCCTGAGCGAAAACGAAATGATCGTAGGCGAGGGGGTAAAGGCGGCGATGGGCGAGTGGTACTATGAGGACGAGTTTCACTTCTTGACCGAACAGCGCCTAATCGCGATTAAGATTAATAAAATTTCGCCGCACGAAAGCAGCATCGTCTCAAACGACGTGATCTATCTAAACCCCGCTACCGCGCGCGAGGTACTGAGCCTGAAGGAGGGCGAATACACCAAGCTCTACGTAAGCGTACCCAACCCCAACGAAGTAAGCGAAGTAGCGCTTAAGATCGTAAATTTATACCCCAACACGCAAGCTCTTAGCGCCGAGGATGCGGTGGCAGAAGTAAGGCATCTGTACTATTACAAGGGCGGGATCTTTATGGTGCTTTACGCCGTAGCGATGATCTCGTTTTTCATCTTGCTGAAAAATCAAATTTCGCTCGCATACGGCGAGAAGAAAAAGGAGATCGCGATCTTGCGCAGCATCGGCTTTTGTATAAAGGACATCATCGCGATGAAATTTATTCAAAATTTCATCGTCTCGCTAAGCGCTTATCTGCTCGGCGTCGCGGGCGCGTATGCTTATGTTTTTATCCTGGATGCACCGCTTCTGCGCGATATATTCTTAGGCGGCGAGCTACGAAATTTCATCACCTTCACGCCTGCGATAAATTTCAATATGCTCTTTTTGATCTTCGTCTTTAGCGTGATCCCGTTTTTAGCCTTCGTCATCATCCCGTCCTGGCGCATCGCTATCGGCGATATGAGCGAGGCGGTCAAATGAGCAAGATAGAGATCAAACGTCTTTATAAAATTTACAACGAGGGCAGGGCGAATGAATTTCGCGCTTTAAAAAACATAAGCCTAAGCGTCGAGGAAGGGCAGATCGTAATCTTAAAAGGGGTCAGCGGCAGCGGTAAAAGCACGCTTCTATCCATCATAGGCGCGCTTTCTAAGCCGAGCAGCGGCGAGGTTTTAGTTGACGGCGCAAACGTTTCCAAGCTCGCCGATATCGAAAGCTCCGCGTATCGCCACAAAAAAATCGGTTTTATCTTTCAGTCTTTCAATCTGCTTGAGGCGCTTAGCGTCTATAAAAACGTCCTTGCGCCGCTTAGCCTCGAGCGGCTGAGCAGGGATGAGCTTGGCGCGCGCATAGATGAAGCCATGCAGATTGCCAATATCGCGCATAAAAAAGATCAGATCGTCTCGAGCCTTAGCGGCGGCGAGAAGCAGCGCTGCGCCATCGCTAGGGCGCTCGTGATGGGGCCGCAGATCATCTTAGCCGACGAGCCGACGGCAAATTTAGACAAACAAAACTCGCTCGGTTTCATCGAGATGCTTTCAAAGCTTAAAGATCTTAAAAAAACTGTTTTGATCGCGACGCACGATATCTTGTTCGACGAGCTAAGCTTCGTGGATCGATACGTATTTTTAAAAGATGGAGAAATTTCAGCATGAGCGTATTTTTGTCGGGCAGCGTGATCGCGTTTTTGGCAGTGGAGCTGATCGTAATAGCGTTGATGGCGATCTCGCAGTTTCACATCGTGCGGATCATGCGCTACTGGGACTTTAACGCCACGTCAAATTTACAATACGCCCTGGAGAAAAGAAACTATCTCATCAACACCATTTTGTTTTTCACGATAGCGTGCAAGATCATTTTGTTTATATTTTTCGCGCTCTGCCTGAACGAGCTCTCTTCGGTCGTGCCGGGCGCGATGTGCTCCGCAGGCGTCGTGGGCTCGAACCGCTACGGCAACATCCTGCTGCTTTTAAAAATTTTACTGATCTTCGGCTTTGGGCTCTGGCTTATTTTAAACAGCCTCGATCTTAAAGCGGGCAAATTTCCCTATCTCAAGCGCAAATATCTGATCTTTACCATCCTTTTTACGGGCGTTTTGGCGGAGTTTATTTTAGAAATTCTATTTTTTATCAATATCCCGCTGCGCGTGCCGGTGTTTTGCTGCTCGGTCGTATTTCGCGCGCCGAAGCTCCCGTTTGGATACACGCAGGCGCTTTTGGCGACCTTTTTCTACGCGATATTGGGCGCCATTTTGATCTTAAATTTCTTAAAGCAGTCGATGGCTAGCTTTACTCTAAATTTGCTCTTTTTGTTCGTCGCATACTACGCGATCACCTATTTTTTCGGGCTTTACGTTTACGAGCAGCCCAATCACAAATGCCCGTACTGCATGCTTTTGAAGGATTACTATTTCGTCGGCTACGCGATTTGGGGCTCGCTGTTTTTGGGCATATTTTTCGGCATCGTGCCCTTTTTAACGGAGCTCATCACCAAGCGCGCCTACACCCACCTGCTTAAATACTCCTCGTTCTGGCTTATTCTAAACGCGCTTATCTGCAGCGCCTACGTCGTCAAATACTACTTCGTTCGGGGTGCGCTGCTATGATTAAGAAAATTTTTGCCGCGGTTTTGCTTGCCTGCGTGATGGGGCTGCTCATATCGTCCATGGATATAGCCGAATCCAAAATTTCCGTGCGCCACGGCAACACGGATAAGCAGCCGCTGCAGATCGAATTCGGCAAATACCTATGTCACGAGAGCGGCACGGTGATAAACGATCTGTACAACACCGCTCAGGCTGTTATGCCAAACGGCGATACATATTTTTTCAACGACATCGCAAACGTCTTTATGTGGCTGATGCGGCAAAAAAACAAAGATGAGATCGTGGTGTGGGTTTATTCGCAAGACACCGAAAAATACATCATCGCCAAGGACGCCTGGTACTCGCGCGTCGAGATCACGCCGATGGGATATGGCTTTGGCGCGTATGAGTTTCACAACTACGGCAGGAGCGACTACTACTACGACGAGATCGTGCTGTGCGCCGCTCGCGGCGAAACGCTGCTAAATCCGCTCATCAACATCCTGCTTTCGGAAAATAAAATTTAACCTCTCGCCGGATCGGAAAATAAAATTTAGTCCTGCGATGGATCGGAAATAAAATTTAGCCGTGTGGCAGGTAGGAAATAAAATTTAACTCCTCAGCGAGCGCGACTTGTCGTAGATACGGCCCGCCGCGTAAATTTTACTCGTGCCCGCACCTTTTATTAAAATTTTGCTCACTCCACTGTTTTCATTAATTTAGCTTGTGCCCGCCTGAGCTCACGTCCATTCGTATTCATTGAAATTTGGCCCGCATTAGCTCATTAAGCTAGCCTAAAATTCAGCCTGTATCGGCTTACTATTATTAAATTTACCCGTCTATGTCTAAACTCTCGCTCGTCCGCTCTTATGGAATTTAGCTCGCATTTGCCTAGGCTCGCATCGGCTTACTCTCGTTAAATTTGACCCACACGCACCGCTTGCTCGTATCTGCCGCTTCGTCCGTGCCGCCTATTAGTTTAAAATTCCAAGCCGCACTGCGCTTTTTAAAATTCCAAGCCGCAACGATTTGCGTCTGCTACGTAAATTTTACCTGCGTTCGCCGTTTGCGCTAAATTTGGCTCGCGTCTGCTTAGACGTTGCCCGTCGCGCGCCGAATAAATCTATATCAATACGGGTGCCGAAATTTTAAGCTATAATGGCGTTAAATTCCACATTAAAGGAGCGAAAATGAGCGAAATTTTAGATCAGACGCTGGAGTGCGCGAAAGAAATTTTAGGCGCCCAGGCGCTGGATCTTAAGATCGAGCGCGCGGTCGTGGGGCTGTTTTTTAGCGGCGTGAAGCTGCAAGGAGGCGCGTGCGGGCTTAGCTATACGCCGCTAAAGTCCCTATCGGGCGCCGTTTGCTGCCCCTCGCAAGCAAGCGTGATGCCCGATTCGGGCAATATCGCGGGCAGGAGCGTGCGCTATCTGTTGCGCGATCTGGGCTCTGCCGCGCCGCTTAAAAAGACGCTCGCGCTCGCCGCGCTAAATGCGCTTGGAAGGGCGTGTTTCGATAAAATCCGCGCGGATTACGACGTAAAATTCGGCGCCGATCCCTTTGAGCAGCTACAGATTGAGCGCGGCAGCTTTAGCGTCGTCGTGGGCGCGCTGGTGCCCTACATCAAGACGCTGATGAAAAATGGCGCGGATTTTAAAATTTTAGAGCTTGACAAAAGCACGCTCAAGCAGGCGGAGCTGCCGTTTTATTTGCCTGCAAGCGAGGCTGCAAGCGTCGTGCCGCGCGCAGATAACGTGATAATTACGGCTACTACGCTCATCAACGACACGCTCGATGGGCTTTTGCGTCTGAAAAAAAGCGGCGCCAAGCTCGTGCTCGTGGGGCCTACCACGCCGCTACTGCCGCAGGCGCTGTTTGAGCGCGGCGTGGACTTTGCGGGCGGCACGCTCGTGCGGGATGCGGACGCGGTGCTCGACATCATCGCGCAGGCGGGCTCGGGGTATCATTTTTTGGGCAAATTTGCCGATAAAATCACGATTTGCAAGGGCTAGGGCGCGGATTGAAATTTTAAAATTTAGCGCGCAAGCGGCTTCACTGCGAATTTTTATAGATCTACGCGAACGTCTTAAGAAAACTTTTTTTAAAAAACGATGTAAAATGTCTGCTTTAGAAATGAGAGGAGCTATAGATGAATAGCAAAAGACGAAATGTGATGAAATTTAGCCTAGCATGCGCAGCTTCGCTACTTTGCGTCGGTACCGCCTCGTTTGGGGCGAGCTTAAATTCGAAGGAGAAAAATATGCAAAAGTGCGTCTATATCGTGCACGGCTACGACGCTTCGCCTAAAAGCCATTGGTTTGCCTGGCTCAAAGGCGAGATCGAAAAATCGGGCGCGAGGGCGGAAATTTTAGCGATGCCAGCGCCTGCGCATCCGAGGCTTGATGAGTGGCTGAAGATATTGCGAGAAAGCGTAAAATTTGAAGGCGAAGTCTATCTGGTCGGACACAGCCTCGGATGCCCTACGATCTTAAATTTCTTACAAAGCAGTGCCGCAAGCGGCGCAGTAGAGGGCGTCGTGCTAGTTTCGGGGCTCGCAAAGCCGCTTAGCGATCCGCAATTTAAAATTTTAGACGAGTTTATGGATAAAGGCTTTGATTTTGAGCGCATAAAAGCCGCCGCAAAACAGCGCGCTGTAATTGCCGCAAAGGACGATTATATCGTGCCGTTTAGCTTCAGCCGTGAGTTAGCGGGGCAGATCGATGCTAAGTTTTACGAGGTGCAAAAAGGCGGGCATTTTTTGGATAGAGACGGCTTTATGAAGCTCGATCTTGTGTATGAAATTTTAGAAAAAATGATGAAATTAAAGGGCTAGGCTTCGGGCAAACGCGCCCGCTTGGTTTTTGCTTTTGAGTTCGCGCCGCTCGCATTTTTCTCTGCCGGAGTTCGGATTTGCTTTGCGGCTAAGATAAGGGTCTCGTATTTAGCCCGAAGTTCGCTGCCCGCATAAATAAATAGATAAGACCGCGGTGCAATCGCCGTTTACGAGGCGAGTTCCGCGCTGTTTTAAAATTTTGTAAATGTTGCAGCGATGATAAGCGCGTTTTATATGAATTTCAAAACGCAGCGGTTGACGGGTTTCTGCTTGCGGCGAGATAAGATTTAGCGCTCGCGGCGAAGCTTTTGCGACGATAGAATTTTAAAATTTTAAGGCAAGCGGGATGATGAAATTTTAAATCTCGCTCGGCTTGCGCAGGCTAAATCCGTGCCCACGCCGTGCCGCGCGAGAGATAAAATTTAGCGGGCGCGAAAGGCGCATAGGCTTAGCTTTCTTTTCGTTAAACACATACGAGATCACGAAAACGATCAGGCAAATAGGCACGAACGCAAATACAAACGGCGCGCTCCAGCTGGCAGCCTGCTCACCCCAAAAATACCACGCCGCCAAATACCCAAAAAACCCGCCGTAAAAAGCGCCGAGCGATAAATTTTCTACCGCAAAAAGCAACAAACTGAGATTTGGATTTTTTACAAACAGCTTGCTTGGCTTAAAATTTTTATACCTTTTGAACAAATACCAAAACAGCGCGCAAGCTAAAATTGCAAATATTGCCATAAAAACTTTTATCCAAAACTATTAAATTTCCGTATTCCATAGCTAAAATTGCAAATATTGCCATAAAAACGGCAATCCTTGGCGCGCCCTCAAAAGGCAAAACCGCCAAAATCGATGCCGCTGCCCACCAATCAAGCAAGAAAACCATCGGCACCGTCAGCAAATATCTCGCCGCCCTGTGAAATTTATACCTTTGCTCTGCACTCACTATATCTTGCGCACTCCTTGACATTTTATCAGGGCATATTTGCCAATTCTTTTATCATACTCTCAACACTTTTGTCTATATTGGTTTTCGTAGTGCCGCAGTTATCAAATTCTAAATAGCTAATATTTTGTTTAAGATCTGATTTATGGTTCTCATACCAACTTAATTCTTTATTTATTTGCTCCATAAATTTTTCACTATCAAAAAGATAGATGTAGGTAAAAGCCAATTTATTTCTATTTAGAATTATGCCATCTCCATTATATAGATAATACTCATGCTCGCTTACTAATTGAATTATCGGAGTAGTAAATCCTGCACTATTTTTATCTAAATTTACGCTTATAGACTCCTGTGTCAAAACAATAGGCTTTAAATTGAGTAATTCAAAATAGATATATCTTGATTTATTATAAGAGATATTTCTATCTCGGTTTATTTCCAATACTTTATCATACGTTATTTTATTGCCATACCCATAAGCAGCGTAATAATTCAGCATTTTATTATAGATATCTCTGCATTCTTTGATGCTCTTAAATTTTTTACAATCGTTACTCCTCATCGTATAAAGAATTATTTTGCCTTTTTCAAAAAAATCCAAAATCGCTCTTTTATACAGCTCCTCTCTCGGTAAAATTCTATCCTCTTTTAGGCAGTATCCTTGCTTGTATTTGTTGTAGCCAAAAATAGTAACTAAAGCGAAGCCTCGCGAAGTGGAGTAATCGGGAATTACGCGGATAAATACGGCGCAGAGTATTATTATAAGAAGCAGCGTGCCCGCTAGGATTTTAAATTTAAGTTTGCGAAATTTCATAATGATCCTTTAAATGCCGCCAGCGAAGCAAACGCATACCTCGCCGTCCTGTGAAATTTATACCTTTGCTCCGCATCCATCGGTCTTAAGTCCCTTAAATTTTTAATAAAATTCATATTAGAGAATTTAGCGCCTCTCTATATCTCTACCGCCCAAATAATTTTCTTCCAGCGGATAATTTATATTGCCGCAGTTATCAAATTTAAAACCTTTCCCAATACCGACTACGGCACTTTTTCTCTCTTTATAGTATTTCTTTACGATAATAAAATTTTCTCTCGTATCGTACAGATACTCCGAATGGTTAAATTGCATATAATTGCCGTTAAATATAGCGAATTTATCAAGAAACAAAGTGCCAGCAATAGCTTTATCGTCGCCGTCAACCCTAACTATCGGTCTGTCAAATCCAACGCTCGTATCTTTCAAATTTATTTTTAGATATTTCTTTGGATCTGTTTTTTTAGCCTTTAACTCTTTCATCAGTATCTCCTCCGTCGTTTTTCCCTCTTGATAATATTTTTCTAATACTTCAAAACAATTGGATAAGTTTATATTTTCTAGTTCATAGTATGCAACCTCGTATTTACTGGACCAAAATCTACCGAAGGTTTTTAACCTATAATCATCAATCATCCAATATAACTTTACGTCATAGTCCAAATATGCCCCTGCTACTCTTTTATACAGCTCCTCTTTGGGCAAAATTCTATTCTCTTTTAGGCAGTATCCTTGCTTGTATTTGTCGTAGTCGGAGAGAGAAACTATCACAAAGCCTCGCGAAGTGGAATAATCGGGGATTATGCGGATGAATGCGGCGCAGAGTATTATTATAAGAAGTAGCGTGCCTGCTAGGGCTTTAAATTTAATAGACCTGTAGAATTTCATATCAGTCCTTTTCTATCCATCCATTCGTTATAGGCTAATTCTTTCGGATTCGGAGGAGTTTTCTTTCCCCACAAATAATAACTCAATATATCGGCGCCGTAATTGCCCTCTAATTCTAATCTAAAACCAGTTTCTTTTTTGCTCATCTCTTATCCTTTTTCGGTTAAATTCGTTAAGATAAAATTTCAACTAACTTTATCCGCCGTGAATCCACATATCCAG
Organism: uncultured Campylobacter sp.; assembly: GCA_937990735.1. Classification (GTDB taxonomy): domain Bacteria; phylum Campylobacterota; class Campylobacteria; order Campylobacterales; family Campylobacteraceae; genus Campylobacter_B. Next base: position 62,894 of record CALKQT010000047.1, read on the forward strand.
CTCCTGTTCCGCCGGGGCTTTGATATCAAAATCTATATTTCCGCAATTATCGTATGAGAATTTACGTCGCAGATTTTTCATATGGGTATAAGCCAAGACTTCGTTAAGGCTTTCTAAGTTCTCATATCCGTTTTTTATTCGTATTAAATTTTCTTTGCTTTTGATTTTTGTTAAATCTTCTTTATTGTTAAGCTCAATATACCAACTTATATAATCAGGTCTGGCATAATTCACAAAAAATTTATTCTCTTTTATTAAAAATGATTTTTCTAAAAACATTTTTCCGTTATGAAATGGATTTTTCTCTTCGGATAAGATGATAGGCTTTTTAAAGCCTAAAATTTCATCCTTATACACAAAGTATTTAGATAGATCGGAGATATCTATTTGCGTCTTATCTTTTATCTCATAATCAAAACTCTTTCTGTCGGTATTTTCAACCAAAAAATCAAACCAGTTTTCTTCATTGAAATCGCCGATTAGATAGAGCTTGGAGATGTGCGCCGTATAAAAACTATGGCCGAAATTTTTTATATCGTGCTCATCGATAATGGTATTTCGCAGAACCTCATAGTCGTGATATCTTTTAAAATAATTTGTAGCGGCATTTTGAAGTAGTTCTTCGTTGCTCAGAATTCTATTCTCTTTTAGACAATATCCCTTTTGATATTTGTAATAGCTAAAAATAGTAACTACGCAGGAGCCTTGCGAAGTGGAGTAATCGGGCACGATGCGGATAAACAGGGCGCAGAAAAGTAGTGCCGCGGTTAGGATTTTAAATTTAAGTTTGCGAAATTTCATAATGATCCTTTAAATGCCGCCA
>CALKQT010000048.1 GCA_937990735.1 uncultured Campylobacter sp.
ATAACATAAAATATAAATCTCCTCACCCGTAAATCCATCTCGCGGATCTGGTAAGCATGGATCGCAAACGAACATAAACCAAATATCTCTCTGCCTATCGACGACCCAATCAAGCTGCTCTATAGCCATATCGCTCAAAGGTGTTCTGCAACGATATTTTATTCTATATTTATTCACGATATTTACGACATTATATTTCTCCAAGTCCTCTTTCGAAATATATTCTGCTACAAACGCCACTTTATCCCCTTTTCTTTAAATTTTTGATATAAAAGTTACTTGAATATTTTCTTTTGGGATAATAGATCCTCCATCGCCATATTCATTTAAAATTTCTTTTAAAATATCCACAATCTCGTGTTTCGGTATATTCCCGATATCGCTTCTTATGGATTCTAGTTCATATATTATTCTAAATGGATTATCCGTAACTTTTTTACCAGTATTTTCGTTGTTTATATCTCTTAAATCGATCTCTATATCTTTACCTTTATAGTGCAAAAGCCATATATCCTCGCCGCTATAGTTCATATCTCTAGGATCTCCGATAGTGATACTGCGCGCTGAAAAAAGCCAAATACCTCTTTCTCGATCTATACACCAGCTTCTTGAATTTAAGCTCACCCAATCAAGCTCGCCCTGATAATATTTTTCGCATATCTCATTGCACGGTTTTAGTAAGTCGTATTTCTCGATATCCTCTTTTGAAATACGCTCTGTAACAAACGCCATTCTCTACTCCTTAAGAATTTATAATTTTAGACTGCTTGCGGGTTGCCGCCGTCTTTTGCTCTTGCGACAAATCGTTTAGCCATTTGCGCAAATGGCTAAATATACGCCAAATTTCATCTTTCTGCGCCGCGTAAATTTTAAAATTTTGCTTTTATGTAGGCGCTGTTTTCTTGCGGGTCTCTCGCCGATAACTCGCCGCCTGTAGTTTAGATGAAATTTTAAAATTTCGCCGTCCGCGCGCGCGGATAAAAATTTAAAATTCCACGCTGCATAACACGAGCGGACGAAATTTTATAAAATTTTACCGCCGCAAATCAAAGCGCAAATAAACGCGCTAGCGCACAGAAATCGCGTGAATTAACAAAAGTCGCGTTTAAATTTCATCGATAAATTTATAAATTTCGCCTACGCTTCGGCGGTTTCGTTTTCGTCGATTACGGCTTGCATCGTGTCTCTGGCGTGCTGCAGCCAATCTTTATCGCTCGTATCGAGCAGGTCTAGGTAGATGATTTTGACGTGTCCGCTGTGGACGGTGAAATCGTGAGAGTTTGCGATGTGCTGCGTGCCGATGAGCACCACTGGCTGGACGCGCAGACCAAGCTTGCTAACGATCGCTTTGGCGCCGCTTTGGAATTGCAAAAGCTGCGTGCCGCGATGTCTAGTGCCCTCGGGAAACATCGTGATGACGCGCCCTTCGCTCACGCGCTGCTGCACTTCGTGCACGATCCGCACCAGATCGCGCGGATTTGAGCGATCGACCTGGATCATCTTCGGAAGAGTGATGATTTTGCCGATGATAGGGATGTCTGCGATCTCCTTTTTAGCGATCCAGCAGATATCGGCGGGATGAGTCTCTTCAAGCACGACGATATCCATTATGCTTTGGTGGTTGGCGATTACTAGCTGCGCGCGCGGATCGGGGGTGCCTATGATCTGGATATCGTACCCGATGCCGTAGCGCTGGAAGCGCCCCCAAATGCGGCGGAAGCGGCGATGAGAGGAGTTTTTCACCGCCATGGCGATCACGACGCAAACGACGGTAAAAATAAACCAAATCGCGTAAAATAACGCTCTAATCCTTGCTAAGCTCATCTTTTTTAACCCAGCCGATCTTGTTGCCGCCCAGCATGATTTTATAAAATTCCTTATTCGTACCCAAAATTTCAACCTTTTCGGGATTTTTAGTCACGTAAAACACGGTGGAGCTTTGCATAGGCAAAATTCTAACCGGGGAATTTTGCGCGATACTGCCCGTGCCGTAAGGTCTTTGCGCGTAGAAATTTACTGCCAAAATCAGCACCGCAAAGATGAGCGGCGTGATATTTTTACTAAGTAGAAACATCACCAAAAGCACGGCAGCTAGCGTGTAGATCGCGATCTGCTTGTAGGCTTCGAACTTGCTCTCTTTCGGATTTAGACCGATCTGCGTGCTAAGATCCTCAGCGCGCGGATTAAGCTCAAGACCGAAATTTTCAAATTTTTTAGTATTAAGATTAAAATAGCTGAAGTCTAAATTTGTGATATTTTTATCCACGACTGCGAAATAATATCCGCTCTGGCTCGCGTATGTGCCGCGCACGGAGTCCACACCCTGCTTGATAATGGCGGGATTATCTATGCTAAAAGCGCTGATTGCGCCGTTTCTGATACCAAGATCGAGCGTGAGTAAATTTGAAGCGTCGTCAAATTTAGTAGTTTTGTAGTTTTTAAGTTTCAGCTCGTCAGCTACGATATGCGAAAAATTAGGCTTCGTGTCAAGCTTCATAAATTCCGGATTATCAGGTTTGATAGAGCTTTTTTCAAAGAATTCTCCGTTGCGCTGCAAGGTCAAAACGAGCTCATTTATCTTATCGCTCTTATCGCTTGCCGCAAACCACAGCGTCGTCTCAAACATCTCGTCGCCCTCAATCCACGTAAGATTATCGGCATTAAGCCACTTCATACCATTGGTGCGGCTGATCTCCAGCTTTGGCTTAACGGTGATTTTCTGCCCCAAATATACGGCGAAATCAATCTTAAAAATTTGATTGCAATACACCTTTCTAGGCATTCCACTGGCTTTTAGCGTAAGCTCTTTGGGCTTAATGTCCTGATAGACCTTATCGTCGGATACGTCAAGATCGACTTCGTTAGTAGGCGCCAAAGCCTTAAGATCGTCGATACTTAGATTATCCATCGACATAACCTCTTTTTTATTATACTTCAGCATCACCTTGGAATTATCGCGCGTCTGCGGCTCGTCGGGCTTATCCTCAGCTTTTTTCGGCGCGTATTTACTTAGATCGTCAAGCGAATCGATCTCAATCTCCGGCGCAGCAAACGCAAGCGTGCAGACACCTAAAATAGTAAGAATTTTTTTTAGCAAATTAAGCCTTTTAGCATTTTCTCTCCGTCCGTGCCACCCAAAATAGGCTCTATCGCGCGCTCAGGATGCGGCATCAGGCCGAAAATCTTTTTGTTTTTATCGCAAATCCCGGCAATTGCGTCCACTGAGCCGTTCGGATTTAGATCCGCGCCGTTTGCGTCGCAATATTTTAGCAGCACGCAATTCTCGTCGTATAGCGACTTTAGCGTATCCGCAGGCGCATAATAGTTTCCCTCGCCATGCGCGATCGGGATATTTAAAATTTCGCCTTTCTCGCAACAGTGCAGAAATTTATTATCGTTTGAAACGACGCGCAGATGGTGGAATTTTGAGATGAAGCTTAAATTTATATTTTTATTCATCGCGCCTGCGAGCAAGCCTAGCTCCAAAAGCATCTGAAAGCCATTACAGATGCCTAGGATATAGCCGCCGCGCGCAGCATGAGCGAGAACCGCCTTCATCACCGGGCTAAATTTAGCAATAGCGGCCGTCCGCAGATAATCTCCGTGGCTAAAGCCGCCGGGAAGCACGATCAGATCGGCGTTTATGTCGGTTTCTTTATGCCAGATTATCTGCGTTTCGCAACCAAGCTTATCAAAGGCGTATTTGGTATCGCGCTCACAGTTGGTGCCTGGGAAATTGACGATCGCTACCTTCATATCACGATCTCGTAGTCTTCGATGACGGTGTTTGCCAAAATTTCATCGCACATCTTAGCGACATCGGCATAAATTTTATCCCTATCCTCGCCATCTAGCTCAAGGACGATCTGTTTGGCTACGCGCACATCTCGCACGCCGCTAAATCCAAGCGAAGCGAGGGCGTGCAAAACCGCCTTGCCCTGCGGATCGAGCACGCCCTGCTTAAGCCTTACGTTTACGATTACCTTCATCGCTTATCCTAAAATTCTACGCAAGACCTCTTCGTAGGCCACTTTTACGCTACCAAGATCCTGTCTGAATACGTCCTTGTCGAGTTTTTTATCGGTTTGTTTGTCCCAAAAGCGGCAGCTATCGGGGCTGATCTCATCTGCAAGTAGGATATTTCCGTCCTTATCCCTGCCAAGCTCGATCTTGAAATCCACGAGCTTTAAATTTCGCTCGTCGAAAAATTTAATCAAAATTTCATTGATCTTGCGCGCGATCTTTTTGAGCTCGTCAAGCTCGCTTTGGCTCTTTACGGCGCCAAGCAGCAAGCAATGCTCGTCGTTTAGGATCGGATCGCCCAGCTCGTCGTCTTTATAGCAAAACTCCACCAGCGTAAACGGAAGCTTCGTGCCCTCTTTGATGCCTAGGCGCTTTGTAAGCGAGCCGGTGGCGATATTGCGAGCGATGATCTCAAGAGGGAAAATCTTGCATTTTTTTACGAGCTGCTCGGTCGGACTGATCGTCTCAACAAGCGCGGTGGCGATGCCATGCTTTTTAAGCAGATCGAAAATCAGCGTCGAAATTTTACAATTCAGCGCGCCTTTGCCGCTCTCTTCGGCTTTTTTGACGCCGTTAAACGCCGTCAGCGAATCTTTAAATTCCGAGATCAAAAGGTCGTCACTTTCGTTAACCGACCACATCTTTTTGCCCTTGCCTTCGTAGATGAGCTCTTTTTTGGTAGCTTGCATCACACTCTCCTTACTTGATGTTTAGAATTTTTATCGCGTCTATTGCGGTTTTTAACTGGATATCGTTATTAATCTGCTCTGCGGTGATGAAACTTTTCTCATCCTTTTTCTGAGCATCTTTTTTCTTGGTCTCTACCTTGGCTAACTCGCCTTGCAGGTGCTTTTTGAGATCAGCTTCTTTTAGCGAGAATTCATCCTCGTCGCGGCTCGGCACCTTGCCCGGCGCCACTATGAGATCAGGCGTCACGCCCACCGCTTGGATAGTGCGACCACTTGATAGATAGTATCGCGCTATGGTTAGTCGCAAGGCTTCTTTATCCTCGATCGGTAGGATCACCTGCACGCTTCCCTTACCAAAAGTCTTTTCACCAACCAACACGGCGCGCTTTAGATCCTGAAGCGAGCCGCTTACAATCTCGCTCGCGCTCGCGCTGCCGCCATTAACCAAAACCACAAGCGGTAGATCGGTGATCTTCTTTTTAGGATCGGCGTTATGCGCTTCGGTTTCGTTTTTCGCGCGCCCTTTTTGAGAGACAATAAGACCTTTGCTTACGAATAAATTTACAAGCCCGATCGCTTGATCCAAAAGCCCGCCCGGGTTGTTTCGCAGATCTAAAATAATGCCCTTGGCGTCTTTATGCTCTTTTATAAATTTACTCGCATCCGGAACTACGTGCTGATCGAAATTTGTAACGCGCAGATATAAAATTTTATCATCCTCGATCATCTTGGCATAGACCGATTCTACTTTGATTATGTCGCGGACGATCTCGACGTCGAAAGGCTTGCTAACGCCCTTGCGGACGATCGTTAGAGTGATTTTGGTTTTCGGCTTACCGCGCATTTTTGAGACCGCATCGTCGATCGTGATGCCGAAAGTTGCATTGCCGTCGATACGCAAGATCACATCGTTAGCCTGAATGCCCTTTTTATCCGCTGGCGTGCCCTCGATAGGCGAGATAACGGTCAGAGCGCCGTCTTTCATACCCACCTGAATTCCAAGCCCGCCGAACTCGCCCTCGGTCTGGACTTTCGTATCGTTAAACGCCTTTTCGTCCATGTAGCTTGAGTGCGCGTCGAGGTTATTCATAAGCCCCGAAATCGTCTTATCCACAAGCTCCGAGAAGCTCATCTCATCGACATAATTGTTTTCTACGATCGCAAGTGTTTTAGTAAGCTTGGCTAGCGCCTCCAGACGCGTTTTTTCGCTGTCTGGCTTTTTGGTCGCGTTGACCTCTCTGGCTTGTAAATTTCCGGTAAAAAAACTAACGCCTAAAAATAGAGAAAATATGAATCCCAAGCCGAAGAAGAGGTGTTTTTGTCGCAAAGTTTATCCTTGAAAGTAAAATGAAGTGAATTTTATAGAAAATTGGCTAAAAATAAGGTAAATTTCATACGAAATTTGCGCGTTTACGGATAAATTTAAGCCGAAAATTTTAAAATCTCACTAAAAAACCTTGACATAAAGACACTAAAGTTATATAATGCAATCAACTTCAACTTTAGGAGAAAATTTATGAACGAAACTATTGAAATTTTAACCGATAAAATGCGCTCTTTGCTCGAAAGCAGCGTTTCTTTGGCGATCCATTCCAAAAATAGTGAAGTGGGCGTATTGCACATGCTCTGGGCTTTGGTAGCCGACAGCGGCTCGGTGCTAAATCAAATTTTTAATAAATTTAGTATCGAAAAGACCGCGGTCGAGCTTGAGATCAAAAGCGAAATTTCAAATTTACCGACCAGCTCAAACGTCACGAAGGAAAACGTGCGAATCTCGCGCGAGCTGATGAACTCGCTAGAGGTCGCAAAAGGGCTGATGACGAGCTCAGGCGATAAATTTATCGCCGTAGATACCTGGCTGATTGCGAATTTAAACGCAGATCCGCTAAAGAAAATTTTGTCTAAATTTGCGGATCTTAGCGAGATCAAAAAGGAGCTAGAAGCGCTTCGCGGCGGCAAAAGCATCGATTCGCAAACCGCCGACGAGACGCTTGAGGCGCTTAGTAAATTCGGCGTCGATCTCACCGCTAAGGCAATCGCGGGCGAACTCGATCCGGTCATCGGTCGCGACGAGGTAATCTCGCGAATGATGCAAATTTTAATCCGCAAGACGAAAAACAATCCGATCCTGCTCGGCGAGCCGGGCGTTGGAAAAACCGCGGTCGTCGAGGGTCTTGCGCAGCTGATCGCTAAAAAAGAGGTTCCGCTTAGTCTGCAAAACAAACGCGTCATCGCGCTTGATATGAGTGCGTTGATCGCGGGCGCGAAGTACCGCGGCGAGTTTGAAGATAGGCTCAAAGCCGTCATAAACGAGGTCGTAAAAGCCGCGAACGTCGTGCTTTTCATCGATGAAATTCACACTATCGTAGGCGCGGGCGCAAGCGAAGGCTCGATGGATGCCGCAAACATCCTAAAGCCCGCCCTTGCGCGCGGCGAACTGCACGCTATCGGCGCTACGACGCTGAAAGAGTACCGAAAGTATTTTGAGAAAGACGCCGCGCTTCAGCGCCGCTTCCAGCCCGTGACGGTCGCGGAGCCTAGCGTGAGCGAGGCTACGGCGATCCTGCGCGGCATAAAGGAGCGGCTAGAGGTGCATCACAACGTCACCATCACCGATAGCGCGCTTGTGGCGGCCGCAAGGCTAAGCGACCGCTACATCAGCGATAGATTTCTACCTGATAAGGCGATCGATCTCATTGACGAAGCGGCGGCGGAGCTTAAAATGCAGATCGAAAGCGAGCCCAATGAGCTTGCCAAGGCCAAGCGCGACATCCTCACGCTTCAGGTCGAAAAGGAAGCCCTTAAGATGGAGGATGACGGCAAAAACGACGAGCGGCTCGCGCAGATCGATAAAGAGATCGAAAATTTAACCGAGCAGAAAAATGCGCTTCAGGCTAAATTTGAAAACGAAAAGTCCGTATTCGGCGGCATCAGCGAGGAGAAAAAAGCGATCGATAGCCTTAAAAACGAAGCCAGCCTAGCAAGACGCAACGGCGATCTTAGCAAGGCTGCCGAGATCGAATACGGCAAGATCCCCGCCGCGCAGGCGAAGGTTAAGGAGCTTGAGGCGAAGTGGGACGCGATGAAAGAAAACGGCGTGCTTTTGCGAAACCGCGTGGACGAGGAGAGCGTGGCCGAAATTTTAAGCAAGTGGACGGGCATCTCGGTAAGCAAAATGCTCTCCTCCGAAAAGGAAAAATTCCTCCACATCGAGGAGCATTTAAAAGAAAGTGTCGTGGGGCAGGACGAGGCGCTGCACGCCATCGCTCGCGCCGTCAAGCGTAACAAAGCGGGGCTCGTGAACGAAAACCGCCCGATCGGAAGCTTTTTGTTCCTAGGACCTACCGGCGTCGGCAAGACCGAGAGTGCGAAGAGCTTAGCTAGGTTTTTATTCGACGATGAGCGAGCGATGATCCGCTTTGATATGAGCGAGTATATGGAAAAACACAGCGTCTCGCGCCTGCTCGGCGCGCCTCCTGGATACGTGGGCTACGATGAAGGCGGGCAGCTTACCGAAGCGGTGCGCAGAAGGCCGTATTCGGTGCTGCTTTTTGATGAGATTGAAAAGGCGCACAAGGACGTTTTTAATATCCTGCTTGGAATTTTAGACGACGGGCGCGCGACCGATAACAAGGGCGTTACGGTTGATTTCAAAAACACGATCATCATCCTAACGAGCAATATCGGCTCGGCTAAGATTATGGAGCTTGACGCCAAAAATACGGATAAGCCGCGCGAGGTAGCGCTTGCCGAGCGAGAGGAGGCGGTAAAGAGCGAGCTGAAGAATTATTTCAAGCCCGAATTTATCAACCGCCTGGACGACATCGTGATCTTCAACGCCCTAAGCGAGGACGATCTTATAAAAATCGTGGGCATTATGTTTAAAAGCCTGCAAAAAACGCTCGCAAATCGCGGCATTAACGCGAGCCTAAGCGAAAATGCCAAAAAGCTCATCGCCTCAGCGGGCTTTGATATCGAATACGGCGCAAGGCCGCTACGAAGGGCGCTCTACGATCTAGTGGAAGATAAAATCGCCGATATGATCCTAGGCGACGAGATCAAAACGGGCGATCGGATCGAAATCGGCGCGCATGACGGCGAGATCGAGATAAAGAGGGTGAAGTAAAATTTAGCGGAATTTATCCTGCGGGGTAAATTCCGCGCTTTGGTGGAGTAAATTTGGCGAGATAAATCTAATACTTTATTAATTAATATAAATTGAGCGGGTAATCTTTCCCAGAGGAATTGAAACTTTTTCAGCTCCGGGTGAGACGGGAAAAAGCTCGTGAGTAGAATTCCATCCCGTTGGGAATTGAAACCCGGATTGTAGTTGTTCCCTGCTGACCTTCATAGCGTGGAATTTCATCCCGTTGGAAATTGAAACCGATCAAGATAGGCTTTAAAAAGAGCGCAATACCCGGCAGAATTCCATTCCATTGGGAATTGAAACGGGCACAATACCGAACCTTTGATATGGACGATCAGGGTAGAATTCCATCCCATTGGGAATTAAAATGCTCTATTTAAAATTTCATTTTTCCCTCTTTCACATTAGCATTCTATAGAATTTACCAAGCCGAATCCTGTCCGATAAAATTTTTACCAAATAAAATTCCGGCTTAGATTTTAAAAT
>CALKQT010000049.1 GCA_937990735.1 uncultured Campylobacter sp.
GCTGGTTGCGTTTATGGATATCAAGGCGCAGGAGCGCTTCGGAGCGAAATTTGACGCTTTAAGCAATGAGCAAAAGGCGCAGATTAAGGCGCTTACCAAGGCCGAGTACCGCACCAACACCGTAAAAGACGGCACCGTTAAGCTAAGCGATGATCGCTTAAAGGCTATGGCGATCGTAAAAGATGAGTACATGGGCGTTTTCGGAAACGATCCGCGCTTTAAAAAGCTTCGCGAGGATTACGCGATGAAGGAAAACACACTCGCAAACGAGCAACATCGCGCCGAGCTCGTGGATTTCATCTTTTGGACTGCGTGGGCGGTTTCTACGGATCGTCCGAGCGGAGAGGCGACCTATACCAATAACTGGCCGCACGAGCCGCTGATAGACAATGTCCCTACCACGGAAAACGTCGTTTGGACGATCGCAAGCCTTGTTATTTTGCTTACCGGCATTGGTCTTTTAGTGTGGTTTGGAAATTTCTACGGCAAAAAGGACGAGGATTTCGAGGCTCCTGCGAAGCTTAGCGCCGATCCGATCGCCGCTTTGGCGCTTACGCCGTCGCAAAAGGCGCTTGGCAAATATCTTTTCGTAGCGGTTGCGTTGTTTGCATTTCAAGCCTTCATCGGCGGCTTTGTTGCGCACTATACGATCGAGGGTCAGTCCTTTTTCGGGCTTGATATTTCGCAGTATATTCCTTACTCGCTAGCGCGCACCTGGCACGTGCAGGCATCTATTTTCTGGATCGCTACGGGCTTTTTGGCGGCAGGATTGTTTCTAGCGCCGATCATCAACGGCGGCAAGGATCCGAAATTTCAAAAGCTCGGCGTGGACGTGCTTTTCTATGCGCTTCTTTTCTTGGTCGTCGGTAGCTTCGCGGGCGAATACATGGCGATTGCGGGCAAGATGGATCCAAGCAGCAGCTTCTGGATCGGACATCAAGGATACGAGTATTTAGACCTCGGTAGAATTTGGCAGCTGATACTGTTTGTGGGCCTTGTGATCTGGATGGTGCTCGTGCTGCGCGGCTTTATCGCGGGCTTTAGAGCCGATGGCGATAAGAATTTATTAGCGATCTTTACCGCTTCGGTTATCGCCGTGGGGCTTTTTTACGGCGCGGGATTATTTTACGGACAGCGCTCGCCGATCCCTGTGATGGAGTATTGGCGCTGGTGGGTCGTGCACCTTTGGGTCGAGGGATTTTTTGAGGTTTTCGCGACGGCGTCTTTGGCGTTCGTGTTCGCGTCCTTGGGCTTAGTAAGCAAGAAATTTGCCACCTACACCTCGATTGCTAGCGCGTCGATTTTCCTAATCGGTGGAATTCCTGGTACCTTCCACCACCTCTATTTTGCGGGCACCACTACGCCGATAATGGCTGTGGGTGCAAGCTTTTCGGCGCTTGAAGTCGTGCCTTTGGTGCTTTTGGGTTCGGAGGCGTTTCACTACTACAAGCTTCAATTCGCGCAGGATTGGGCTAAGCGTCTAAAATGGCCGCTTTACTGCTTCATCGCCGTGGCGTTTTGGAATATGCTGGGCGCGGGCGTTTTCGGCTTTTTGATCAATCCACCGCTTGCTCTATTTTACATCCAGGGCTTAAACACCACTGCGGTGCACGCGCATACGGCGCTATTTGGCGTATACGGCTTTTTGGCGCTCGGCTTCGTGTGGCTCGTGGCGCTGTATATTTACAAAGACAAAAACTTTGACGATACGCTGATGAAGATCGGCTTTTGGGCGCTAAATGCGGGTCTGCTTCTAATGGTGCTAATATCGCTTCTTCCGGTTGGAATTTTGCAGGCGTTTGCGGCGATCGACGTGGGTATGTGGTACGCAAGAAGCGCGGAGTTTTTGCAGAAAGACAGCCTCTACGGGCTCCGCTGGGCGCGTATCATCGGCGATACGATCTTTTTGGTAGGAAGCGTGTGCTTCTTGCTTCAAATCGTTCGAATGATATTCTCGCGCACTAAATAGAGCTTTCGCGAGCTTTTATCGCTTGCTTGCCTCGCGGGAATTTTATATTTTTGCGGGGCTTTTTAAATTTAGCGCACTTCGCGCATGTCCCATTCGCGCAAGTTTTTGCGTGGATATTTTTACTCAAATTCCACTCGTGCAGGCTTTTGCCGCAAAGGGTAGCCGCGCGAGCTTTAAGCTTAGCCGCAAATCGCGCTAAATCTTTAAAATTTTAAAATTCATCCTCTTAAATTTACCCGAGCCAAATTTTAAATTTGCTACAATTACCGCCGAAATTTCAATCTCAAGGAGTGGAAAATGGGAGTGCGAGAGCAAATTTTAGAAGACATTAAAACGGCGATGAAGAGCGGTGATCACTTCCGCAGAGACAGCCTGCGGATGCTTAACGCCGCGCTTAAGCAGGTCGAGGTGGACGAGCGCATCAGCCTTAGCGACGAGCGCGTCTTTAGCATACTTCAAAGCGAGATCAAGCGCCGAAACGACTCTGTGGAGCAGTATCGCGCGGGCGGTCGCGACGATCTGGTGCAAAAAGAGCAGGGCGAGATCGAGATCATCGCGTCCTATCTGCCCGCGCAGCTAAGCGATGCCGAGCTTGCCGCTGAGGTTGGCTCGCTAATCGCGCAGCTCGGCGCGAGCGGCGTAAAGGATATGGGGCGCGTGATGAAAGCTGCCAAGGAAGCGCTCGGCTCAAGAGTGGATGGTAAGCGCCTAAGCGAGGCGGTCAAAGCGGCGCTGAAGTAGCCTGCATTTGAGGTTAAATTCGGCTCGGCTGCGGCTAAATTGTATCGGCGTAAAACTTCGCTGCTGAAATTTTTAGATAGAGTTTTAGCCGCGGAATTCATACGCTAATTTAAAATTTTAAAGGATCATCATGAAAAAATTTATCGCGGTTTTACTAGCCGTCCTGCTTGTGGGGTGCCAGTGCAAACAAAACGTAACGCCTGGGGCGAATGAAACGCCCGAAAAGATCACAGCATTTTTCATAAACGACGGTAAAGAATACATCGTAGGCGAGAAACTCAGCTATGTGCTGACGGACGGCTCGTCGCTTAAGAATATCTCGGAATTTTACGACGGCGGATACGCCAAGGGGCTTAAGCGCGAGTTTGTGCAGATCGAAGTAACGGATGCTAAAAACGGCGAGGCGCGCGGTAGCTTCAGTGCATTTTTGAACTCTGCCGCAGGAGCAGATGTCGCCAAAATCAAAGCTTTAGCAGATCGCATCGAAATCGATGAGAAAAAAGGCGAGATCGAGGTTATTTTTAAATTTGATGCGCGAGTAGTGCAGATCAAAAATCTGAGCGAAATAATGAAACCAAGCGATAGGTTGCGCTCCCCGATTCCGGCAAATATCGAGGTTAGGCCTGAACGCTGCGAGGGCAACGTCCTATTGGATACGTTAGGCGTAATCGTGGCTATACCGGTGATAATCGTGGGCGTAGTGCTATTTCTGCCCGTCGGGGCGATGGAGGCGCTTGCGATGCAGCATAGCCCGCGATAATAAAAGCCGTGAAATTGCGTATCTTGCAGCGAAACTTACAATGTAATGATCGATGAAGCTCGGCGAAATTTGGCATAACTTAGATCGTAAGTTTGATCTATTTATGATCGCATTTTATTTGGCGGCAATGTGGTACGGATTTCTTTTTAGCTTGAATCCGAAAAGCTTAGATGATCTGAAAATCGCGAATGGAATAATCATGGATGTCAGAAGCGATGATGGACGCGAATATATGCAGATTTTTACGGACGAGCGCAAATTTATCAAAGTCTTTTTAAATGGCGATACGGATAACTTAACCTCCTTTTATAAAAATAAAATTTTGCTCAATGCAGCAATTGTTGAAGCTAATTTTAAGCGCTCAGGAGCGGACGAGTGGCAAGGCGTGAATATTAAGCCTTCTATCTCGCTAATCGCATACGAATGGCTGGAAGGCAAGCGAGTTAAAGCTTGGTATCAAAGCCGTCCGTTTCCGTTTCAGGGTCGCGGCACGGCATATCAAGTTTTATTTTTGGATTACAATGCAAGCATAGATCCGCCGCAGCGCGAGTATCTGATGAAATTTAGATATGACAAATACGCTACGACGGATGATAAATTTACGGCTACGGTATTTGGAATTTTAACGCTCATTTTTCTTGCGATTATGGCGGGTAAATTTTATCAAGCATGGCGCCAGCTGCAATAAACATTGCGCCGCGAAATTTTAAGTAGCATCGGATAGCCTGAAAACACGGCGCGCAGTATCGATACGAAACACCTTAAAAGACGCTAGGCTTGCGGCGTGCATTTCATTGCGGGTAGCGGCGGCGAGTAGGATAAGCTTACGGCGATAAATTTAAATCGTCATCAAAAACAGATCGAAACGAGATTTAAAATTTTGATAAATAGCGTGCGCAGAGTTTTGAAATTTTGCGGCTTTGTCTGCGCCGGCTAGCGCAAAATTCTAAATTTTAAACTGCATAAAATTTTAAAATTTAAACTGCGCGAGGTTTCAAAATTTTAAAATTTTAAATTTCGCGCTCGTTAGCAGTATCCATAAATTCCAAACGTTAAATGGGGCGGATGGGCTAAAATAGCCCATTTATCAGCCCTTTAATCGCGTCTGATTTCTCCTTCTTCGCGTCGTTTTTGCTGCTGTTATCGTCTTTTTTCACGCCGAAAAGTTTGTCGATACCCTTGCCGATCTGCTTGTCGAGCTTGCCCTTTAGATAGTCCGATCGCACGTCATATTTCGGCTCTTTGATCGTGCCGGTGATGTTTATCTCAAGATCGGTTTTTTCGATATTTGCTTTAACCGGCACCGAAATCGCGCCTGTTTTGCTATCCAGCGTGCCGCCCGTGACGTTTAGCTTGCTTTTTTGCGCACTCATATCGGCGTTGAAATTGATTAAATTCTGCTTGATCGTGCCGTTTACTTTGGCGTCGTTATAGACCTCGCCGCCTAGATCGCGTCCTAAAATTTTGCCGATTTTATCGATCAATCCGCCGCTAGGAAGGCGGCCGTTGTTGATGATCGCATCGAATTTCCCGCTGTGCGAGCTCGTATTATACGTAAGATTTGCGTTGCCCGTGCCGTCGTATACGTGATCGATATTTAGAAGCGTCGTAAGCTCTTTGACGATGAAATTTTTAATTTTAAAATTTGCCTCATCGCCCGCGATCTGTCCGTTCAGCTCGCCGCCCGCGACCTTGGAATTTATGGTCGCAAACAGGCTCTTGCCGTCGTGCGAAAGCTCGCCGGTAGCGGCAATTTTGCCGTTTAGTCTGCGATTTAGAAAAAACTCTAGTCGCTGCAGACTTGGGATCAGCAGCGCATAGTTTGCTTTAAGCGCTTTATTTTTGAGCTCGTAGGTGCCGTTTAGGCTCTGAAGCTGCGCCAGATCGGAGTTTGCGCTTACGCTAAAGGTCGCGACGGAGTTTTTGATATTTGTCTGCGCCTGCGCGTCCGCTTTCAGATCGCTCGGGAAGCTCTTGCCCGTCGCGCCGTCTAAAAATTTCTTAAAAATCGCGCCGTTAGCAAGCGAAATTTGCGCCGTGCCGTTGATACCGTCTTTTAAGCTTAACTTCGCATCGCCGTTTATCGTGCCCTCTCCGATCGCATTGCCGTAAAACAGAGCCGAAAGCACGGCCAGATTTAGATTGCTCGCCTTAAGCTTTAGATCGCTTAAATTTCCGCTCGCATTCAGGTTGCCGCCCATCGCGTTTAGATTTAAGCTTAGATTTTTAAGCTCATTTTGCGCTAAAGCCGCGCTAAGCTCGCCGTTTGCCTTGCCCTGTAGCTTCACTCCCAGGACGTTTTGCAGCGCGGCTAGATCGTTTGCATTTAGCTTTGCGGACAGCTCGCCGTTTTTGTTTTTCAGGTCAAATTTGGCTCCCGCATCCGCTTTAAGCGCGTCTTTAAATGCTGAAATTTGCGAGTTTGAAAGCTCAAGCGTAGAAAAATCGGTCTTTAAATTTCCGTTTGCTTTAATGTCGCCTGAAATTTTACGCCCGATAAGGCTTTCGAGCTTCGCTAGATCGGGCAAATTCAGATTGAAATCGGAGTTTAAAGTTTTGTTTTTCAGATCAAATTCCGACTTTTCGGCGCTGATCTTGCCTAGCGTCGAATCGATCTTGCTTGCTGCTCGCAGGACGTCATTTTGCGCCGTGATGTCCGAGTTTAGCGTGATCTGCACGCCCTTTGGGATGGAGATATTCATATCTTTAAACGCAGATTCGTTTAGGATCAAATTTGAGCTCTTGATGCTTGCGTTGCCCTCTGCGCCGCTGCTGCTAGCCTTGATGTCCGAGAGAATGTCGATATTTCCTTTGGCGTAGATCGGCAAAGAGGCTACGGCAAGGGCTTTTTCGACGTTTAAGCCCTTAGCGTCGATTTGTAGATCAAGCGGTTTGAGGTCTTTTAAATTTGCTAAAAATTTTACGTTGCTATCAAAAATCCGCCCGCTGCCGTTGATACCGAATTTGCCAAGATCGCCTAAAATTTGCCCTTTGAGGCTTAGCCCTTCGCTCGTTTTGATGCCGAGCTTGGCTAGATCGTGCGCGTTTGCGTCGTAGTTAAGATCGAAAGAGCGCGCAAAAAGCGAGTATTTGCCCTTTACGTTTACGTTTGCAGCGTCATTTACGTTGGCGCTGATGTCCAGATCGCCGAAATTTAGATCGAATTTCTCAAGCTTCACGTCAAGGCCGCTTTTTTCTTTGATCAAATTTTCTATATAAGGCTTAGCAAGATTGTTGCCAAAATCGCTGAAAAATAGGCAGCCCGCGCCTACGATAAGCAGGATTAAAATTCCTGCGATTATGCCGAAAATTTTCATTTCGTCCCCTTAAAATTTAAAATTTGAGGGTATTATAGCCCTTAAAATTTAACGTTTGAAATCTCAATACTTGAGTTTAAATCACTAAAGTTTTATAAAAATTTTTCATAAACTATTGACAAGATTTTAAATTTTGCATATAATCTTAGCACTCAAACACATTGAGTGCCAATTTTAGAAATCACAAATCAAAGAAAGGACTGAAATGAAATTTCAACCACTTGGCAAGCGCGTTCTAATTGAGCGCGAGGAAGAAACTAAAAAGACCGCTTCGGGTATCATCATCCCCGACAATGCTTCAAAGGAGAAGCCTTCGACCGGCAAAATCGTAGCCGTCGGCAGCGAATGTGAAGGCGTCAAAAATGGCGATACCGTAGCGTTTGCAAAATACGCAGGCAGCGAGATCAGCTTAGACGATAAGAAATACCTTATCTTAAATTTAGAAGATGTTTTAGGCATAATTAAATAAAAAGGATTGAAAATGGCAAAAGAGATTATTTTTTCAGACGACGCAAGAAACAAGCTTTACGCGGGCGTTAGGAAGCTAAACGACGCTGTAAAAGTTACGATGGGACCTCGCGGTCGCAATGTCTTAATCCAAAAGAGCTTCGGAGCTCCTGCGATCACAAAAGACGGCGTTAGCGTGGCTAAAGAGATTGAGCTAAAAGATACGCTCGAGAATATGGGCGCTTCTTTGGTGCGCGAAGTAGCGAGCAAGACCAACGATCAGGCAGGCGACGGCACTACTACAGCAACCGTGCTAGCTCACGCGATCTTTAAAGAAGGTCTACGCAACGTAACTGCGGGCGCAAATCCGATCGAGGTTAAACGCGGTATGGATAAATTTAGTACTGCGGTTATTGAGGAGCTAAAAAAATCATCCAAAAAAGTAAGCGGCAAAAAAGAGATCGCTCAGGTCGCTACGATCTCTGCCAATAACGACAGCGCGGTGGGCGATCTGATCGCAGATGCGATGGAGAAGGTCGGTAAAGACGGCGTTATCACTGTCGAAGAGGCAAAATCGATCAACGATGAGTTAAACGTAGTCGAGGGAATGCAGTTTGACCGCGGCTATCTAAGCCCATATTTCATTACAAATGCCGAGAAAATGCTAGTTGAGCTAAGCTCGCCGCTAGTGCTTCTATTTGACAAAAAAATTACAAATTTAAAAGACCTATTACCGGTTTTGGAGCAGGTTCAAAAAAGCGGCAAACCGCTTCTAATCATCGCCGAGGATATCGAGGGCGAGGCGCTTGCGACTTTGGTCGTAAATAAACTTCGCGGCGTGTTAAACATCTCCGCGGTCAAAGCCCCGGGATTTGGCGATCGCAGAAAGGCGATGCTTGAAGATATCGCGATTTTAACAGGCGGAACCGTCATCAGCGAAGAGCTTGGCAGAACGCTAGAAAGCGCTTCTATGGCTGATCTCGGACAAGCCGAGCGCATCGTGATCGACAAAGATAACACCACTATCGTAGGCGGCGCGGGCAAGAAAAAAGATATCGACGCGCGCGTTTTGCAGATCAAAGCTCAAATCGCAGAGACTACGAGCGATTACGACAAAGAGAAGCTTCAAGAGCGCATGGCTAAGCTTAGCGGCGGCGTTGCGGTTATCAAGGTGGGCGCTGCGACCGAAACCGAGATGAAAGAGAAAAAAGATCGCGTGGACGACGCTCTAAATGCGACCAAAGCAGCCGTAGACGAGGGTATCGTAATCGGCGGCGGCGCTGCTCTAATCAGAGCTGGACTTAGCGTAAAACTAGCTCTAAGCGGCGACGAGCTTATCGGCGCAGACATCGTTAAGCGCGCACTTTTCGCTCCGCTTCGCCAGATCGCAGAGAATGCGGGATTTGACGCAGGCGTCGTAGCTAATAAGGTCGAGCAAGGCTCAGACAAAAAATTCGGCTTCAACGCCGCAAACGGCGAGTACGTCAATATGTTTGAAGCTGGCATCATCGATCCGGTCAAAGTCGAGCGCATCGCTCTTCAAAACGCGGTCTCCGTCGCAAGCCTACTTCTAACGACCGAAGCGACCGTAAGCGAGATTAAGGAGGAGAAACCTGCAATGCCTCCAATGCCTGATATGGGCGGAATGGGTGGCATGGGCGGAATGATGTAGCCCCATAGGAGCGTCATTCGGCGCTCCTATACGCCTTGCTGCGGCGCTGCGAAATGCTTTATGCGCGGCGATATTTTAGCTATACGCCGTCAGAATGATATGTGCCGCGTTTTAGATATATCTAAGGCGCGGCGATTTATTATGAATTAACGATTAAGCAGTGTGATTTTTAGTCATTGCATGATCTCGCAAATTTCGTATCTCACCGCAAATTTGCGGTCTTGCTGCATTATCCTTTAAAATTAAAATTTTATCTGAGCTTCCTTTTTACCTTAAATTCTGACCTGTCATCCAAAATCTAAGCGCAGAATTCTAAAACTTTAAAATTTTTCAGCTCTCCTTCTTAAACGCTTACAAGATAAAATTTTTGCCGTGACGTCATATTTTTAGTGTGATAAAATTCTATTGCCAAACAGAATCCTAGCTGTGGAATTTTTACAGCTTAGCCTTTATCAATGTTTTTATTTGGCGATACGGCTTGGAATTAGAGCTGAAATTTCATAGCCTCACTCATTAAATTTAACACGGCTTAATCTAAGCTTTGCTAAATTTCGCCTAAAATCATGGAAAGGAAAATGATGAAAAATTTAGCTCGTATTTTTTTAATTGCGTTCATTTTGGCGAGCTTTTCTGGCGCTTTTGCCGCTCAGCAAAGCCATAAATCGCCCGCTGCGTTGCAAAACCATAAATATAAAATTTCATCTCAGAATTTACGAGCCAAAGATCATCCGAGTAAAAATACTTCGGCAAGATCCTCTGCCGAGCCGCATGCTAAAAAACCTGCAAATGCTAAAAGTCTTTCAAATTCCAAGCTCACAAAAAATACGCGCGCATCTGGGGATTCTACTAAAAATTCCACGCGAAAAAGTGCGAAAAATTTTACTAAAAATCCCGGGCAAAATTTCGCATCGCATTCTGCGAGAAATAAAGCATCTAGGCGCCCGGCTAATCAATCAAGCACTCAGAATGGAGCTAGCAAGAGTCTAGTCGCGACGCTGATGCGTTTGCCAAAGACCCGTATCTATGAGGATGAGGCGTCAAGCGCTCACGATACGGAGCAAACTTACAGAGGTGCAGATATGCGGAGAAGCGCAAGCGCGCAAACTCACGGAGGCGCGGATGAGCAGACCGGCAAAACCGTAGACGCACAAGTTCGAAAATTAACGACGACTCGAATTGCACAGCCGCAAGCTCGCCATGGCTATAGTGCAACTCGTTCTGGCGCTATGGGGCATACAGCTGCATCTCATTCGAGTGCCACGAAGTATACGGCTCGTCAAAATGCTCGCGCGCCCTATCTTCCCACATCTGCTCGCTCTAGCCGTGTGATAGGGCACCCTGGAGGTAGCGCGCTTGGTAAAATACCGTCGCCGGAGCGAAGTAATGCGCTAGGACAAGGTGCTGCGATGCGTTATGATGAGCGTTGGGCGAAGCCCGCTCCACAGCCGTACGAGCCTGCGCCTGAGACTGAGAAAAAGCACGGGCTGATATTTTCGTCGCAGTGGGGCCCCGCCGCGCCGAAAAGTAAGTGGCAGCAGCACGAAGCCCCGATGGATGACGCTTCGTCGCGCAATGAGTCGGTGATGGATATGCTGCAGGACAAGATGAGCAGGGTCAAGGTGAATATGGAACTGGTGCGCTAATCTAAGCGGCGCACCGGCGTAATTTATATGCGTAGGCGGGTTAATTTTGCTGCCTCTGTAAGAACGGCGCTTGCATTGCAAAAATACGAACGGCTGACGTTTTTCGGCTTTGCCGCCGTGCGAAAAATGCCCTACTGCTGCAATTAAAAATAAAATTTTCATATTTCATCCATGCGCTTTGAAATTTCACGGCTGCATGCCGCGCTGCTAGGATAAACCAGACTGCACTCGTTTTGCGCGAGCGGGCACTGCGACGATACTGCTGTTAAAATTTCACCGAAATTTCAAGAGCTTAATTTCGTAAGTTTATGTCGAGGACTTCGCCCACCTGCTAAATTCGCAGAATTTTGCTTAGCTGCGTGGTTTATTAAATTTCGCTTGCCATCAAATTTTGTAGAGTTTCATTTGTCGCCGGAATTTTTAGAATTTTATTAGATGGCGGAATTTTATAGAACTTTATTTGCTCAAATTTCGCGGCGAAATGAAATTTTTTGCAAGCGCGAAAGCAAAATTTAGCGAGTGAAATTTTGCAGGCAAAATTCTAGCGGCGGCTAGCGAGTGCGAATTATTAAATTTTAACCCCGTTTTGAATAAAATAGCGCAAAAATTTTAAAGGCTTAAATTTGAAAAATCGCTATCCGACCCGCCAAATCTCCGTCGGCTCCGTCAAAATCGGCGGCGGCGCACCCATCTCCGTGCAGTCGATGAGCTTTTCTAAGACTAAGGACGTGGAGGGCACGCTAGAGCAGATTAACCGCCTGTATTTCGCTGGCTGCGACATCGTGCGCTGCGCCGTGCTTGATAAGCAGGACGCGGATGCGCTCGCACGCATCAAAAAAAGCTCGCCGCTTCCCATCGTAGCGGACATCCATTTTAATTTTCGCTTAGCGCTGCAGGTTGCGGAGTTTGTCGATGCTATCCGCATCAATCCGGGCAATATCGGCGGCAAGGACCGCATCAAAGAGGTTGTGCGCGCGTGCAAAGCTCGCAGCCTGCCCATCCGCATCGGCGTAAATTTGGGTTCACTCGAGGAGCAGTTTGAGCAAAAATACGGCCGCAGCGTAGAGGCGATGGTACAAAGCGCGCTGTATAACGCCGCGCTGCTGCAGGATGAGGACTTTAGCGACATCGCGATCTCGCTTAAGACCTCTGACGCACCGAGCACGGTGGCTGCGTATCGCGCGCTGCGCCCGCTATGCGAGTATCCTTTTCATCTGGGCGTGACCGAGGCGGGGACAAAATTTCACGCGAGCATCAAGAGTGCGATCGCGCTGGGAGCACTTCTGATGGATGGGATCGGCGATACGATGCGCGTGAGCATCACGGGCGAGCTTGAGGAGGAGATCCGCGTCGCGCGCGCGATCCTGCAGGACGCGGGCGTGCAAAAAAGCGGCGTCAATATCATTTCGTGTCCTACCTGCGGGCGTTTGCAAAGCGATCTGCTAAGCGCAATCAAAATCGTCGAAGAAAAAACCGCGCACATCAAAACGCCGCTAAATATCAGCGTCATGGGCTGCGTCGTAAATGCGATCGGCGAGGCGAAGGGCGCGGACGTGGCGATCGCGTTCGGCAACGGGCGCGGCATCGTGATGCGCCACGGCGAAGTGGTCGCCAAACTCGATGAGAGCAAGCTCGTGGAGCGGTTTTTGCAAGAGGTCGAGGACGAGGTGCGGGTTCGCGAAGGAGCGTGATGATAGCTGCGGAGCGCCTAGCTGGTTAAAGCTACTATGACGCGCGGCTCGGTATTTCGGCGTGTTGGACTCATCGCAGTTCGTTCAGGCTCATAGGTACAGCGCGTCTTGGCGTGAAATTTTAAAATTTCATCTCCTAGGCGGCGCTTTTAAATTTGAGCTTTTGGGGGAGTACGGCTTGGAATTTTGGTTTTGAAATTTCGGGCTTAAAATTTTAGTCATAAAATTTCGTGTGAAATTTTGAGTTAAAATTTGGGCTTTAAAATTTTGGCTTCGGAATTCTTTCGTGGAATTTTATTTTAAAATTTCAATTCCGCCCGCCCGCCGAATTTCAAAATTTTATATCAATGCCCATATTTCATAGCTTTTTACTATCTATTTATAACGTTATTC
>CALKQT010000050.1 GCA_937990735.1 uncultured Campylobacter sp.
GCCTACAACGCCCGTAGCGCCTAGCACTAAGGCGGATTTTCCCATTTTCACTCCTAAATTTCTTTAAATTTTAACGCACTTTACGATCAAATTTAACTCCGGCGCTACGTTATTCAAAATTTTACGCGCATATCGTCCGCGCGGCGCGTGATATATAAATGCGTAAGTTTAAAGGCGCCTGCCTGCGCAGCTTGTCGCTACGAAGCTAATCAAGTCCTGCTCGCACGTAAAGAAGCAACTTAGCAGCGCAAGCTATAAGTGAGCTTGCGCCTCACCCGATCCGCTATTTGGCGGCTGCTATATAATTAAATTTCGGTTCGCTAAGTTTAAATTCGAAGCTAGCCAAATCCACCTCTCCGATGCATGCATCGCTATCGTAAAGCGTGAGCAAAAATTCTGCCGTTTGTTCGCTGCTGTGGTATTGCGAAAACGCCGCATCGTAATCAAATCCGCGCTTTCCCGAAGCTACGTCGCAAAACTCGCTTTTAGTCGCGGCGGGAGCTAGAACTTTAGCCTGCATTTTGGCCTCTTTATCCTGCGCCAACTCGCGGTGCAAGCCCTCCGTAAAGGCGCTTACGAAAAATTTTGTAGCACAATACGGCACGACGCCGGGCGCCAGAAAATAGCCGCCCACAGAGGAGGTGTTTATCAGCTGAGTTTGTTTGCGTTTGTAATCTCGCACAAATAAGCTCGAAAGTATCGCGAGCGCGGTTACGTTTAGATCTATCATTTTTACCGTTTTTTGCAAATCCTGCTCTCCCACTAAGCCAAAATCCCCGAAGCCCGCGTTATTTATGAGCGCCTTTAGCTCGTATCTTTTTAGCTCGTCCCAAAGCGCCAGGACATTTTCGCTGCGCGCAAGGTCGCAAATTTTAATAACGACGTCTGATTTAGGCGCGATCTGCGCGATCTCGTCCTTTAAACTTTGCAGCAGTTCCGCTCTGCGCGCGATTAAGATCAAATTTTCTCCGCGCCTTGCAAACGCCTTTGCCGCAGCCGCTCCGATACCCGAGCTCGCGCCGGTGATGACGATATATTTTTTCATTTTTTATCCTTTTTAGATTCTTTAGTTTGAAATTTTACCGAAGCTCGCCGCGTATTCGCGCGCGCGCTAGTCTTAAATTTACAAATTTGCTGGCATTTTGCGAGGCGGTTTACTCGCCGCTTATGGGCGTGCGCTTGGTATCTACCGCTTTGCCGTCTAGATAATACCGACCGCCGGCGACGTAGTGAAGCGTCTTTAACTCGTCAGGGATCTTTTCAAACAGCCAGTGTCCGCCGTCAAAGACCCTCTCGTCCGCATACGCCGCGACGACCTCGCCGATGAAAAGATCATAACTCTGCTCGTTATGAGGCTCGGGGATACGCTTGCAAACGAGCCACGCCGCGCAGCCCGCGATCAGCGGTACGTCGAACTCCTCTTTATAAAAAATTTCCACGTTTTTCATCTTGTCGGCGTTATCAAAGCGCGAGTTGTTTTCGGCGCCCAGCTCGCTAACCAGCTCCGCCTGCGAGACGAAAGGCACCTGCACGGCAAATTTGCCGCTCTTTTCAAAAAGCGAGCGGGTAAAAGAGCTAGCACCTATGACGGCCGTTAGCTTGTCGTAGTCCAGAGGGCAGACCCATGACGCGCTCATGACGTCCCGCACGCCGTCAAATTCGGCCGAGACCATGACGGTCGACCCGTGATTTATGAGGCGATACGCTTTGTGAAGTTCGACAGGTTTTAGTGACATTTTTTCTTCTTTGATTTGATAAAATTTAAATTTTATTTTTTGCCGATAATAGCCTAAATTTGGCAAATTTATCCATCTTATTAAACAAAATCGGCCATAAGCTCGCCGACGATTTTTTTGGCGCTTTTTATCTCTTTTATTAGGCTAATACCAGAATTTACGTATATTATGCCATTTTCTATATCGCCATCTATCATTGCGAGCCTTAGCGGATTTAGTCGCTCGATTTTTTGCGCCACTACTTCCTTGTCGCCGTTTAGATACATTGCGTTTAGCTCCTTGGCAAATTTACTCGGCACTACGCGTTGATAGTCCGAAACAAAAAACAGCTCGCTAGAGCCCATAGATACGATGCTCTCTTTTGCCGGTTGCGCTGCCGGGCACTCGGTACTAGCGATAAATCTAGTACCCACGTAAACACCGCTAGCCCCAAGCGCAAAGGCTGCTCGTACGCCTCTAATGTCGTTTATCCCGCCCGCAGCCATCACAGGCACGCTCACGGCATCGGCGATGATCGGCACGATGCTAAAAGTACCTATTTTATTTTGCGGGCCCACTCCTCCTTCATCGTATCCCGTGGCAATTATAATATCTGCGCCCTCTTCTTGTGCCGCGCGAGCCGAATTTGCGCTTGGCGTAAGCGCTCTATGCACCAAAACTCCGCCGTTATCTTTTATAAATTTAAATAGCTCCGTTTCCGCTATGCCGACAAAGAAAAACGCCTTTACGCCAGCCTCAAATGCCGTTTCCATAACCTTTAGCGCATATTTTTTGTCATTATCGTTTCGACAAACGATATTTACGCCGTAAGGCTTATTAGTTAGCGACTTTATACGTTCAAATTCTCGTTTATATCGCTCTTTCGTGTTTAAATTTTCAGAGTCTCTGCCGGCATTTGGCCCCAGCACGCCCATTCCGCCGGCATTTGATACGGCAGCTACCAATGCGGCATTTGTTACGTTATTCATCGGAGCCTGCACGATAGGCAAGCTGACGCCCAAAATTTCGCACAGTTTTGTCGATTGATTAAAATTTTTCATATTCTTTTCCTTTAAATTTTTAGCTAATGTACCTGCCCTCGGCGCCTCTTTGCGGGCGAGAGGAAAAAACTCCTCGCTCCTAGCTTTTATGCCTTTTTCTAGCGCCGCCAGCAGCCTGTCCTTATCCTGCGGTAGCCTAAGCAGCTGCGCCTTGGCCTCGTCGGCATCGTAGCCTTTTTTAAGCAGTTTAAGGGTCTGCGTG
>CALKQT010000051.1 GCA_937990735.1 uncultured Campylobacter sp.
TTCTCCTTGTTTGAAATTTATCGGTATTTTACTATCCGTTTACTTTAAAAATTTTAAATTGCGGGCGCACGCGCCGTTTTAACGCGGCTCGTTAAAATTCAGCTTTTAAAATTTGCTCGCTCTTTTTAAAATTTCGTTTTAAAATTTTAACTAGCGCGACGGAATTTTACAGAGCGGAATTCTGCGGGATAAAGCAAAATTCCGCATCGCTGCGGAATTCAAAATTTAAAAGCAAATTTAAAATTTGCGAGAGCTACTCCTCTATCTTTTTACCTGCAAATCGCACGAGAGCCCACGTAACGACAAGCCCCATCGGCAGCGCGATCCAGACGCTGAGCCCTAGCGCTACGGGCAGATAGCCCGCCACCACGGCGACCGCGCCGACGGATAGAGCGTAAGGCATCTGCGTCTTTACGTGTTCGATATGATCGCAGCCCGCGCCCATCGACGAAAGGATCGTGGTGTCCGAAATCGGCGAGCAATGATCGCCGAAAATCGCGCCCGTAAGTACGCCCGAGATATTTACGATCATATAGGCGTGAAGCGCATCACCCGAAAGCCCGTAGTGAAGTCCCACGGCGTTTGCCAAAGGTATGGCAAGCGGCATTAGAATTCCCATCGTGCCGTAACTAGTGCCCGTCGAAAAGCTAATGAACGAGCCCAGCACGAAAATCGCTACCGGAAGCAAGAATTTCGGCGTGTTTTGGCTTAGCATATCGACTAGATAGCGCGACGTGCCGAGCTCCTTGATGACGGAGCTGAGCGACCAGGCAAGCAGCAAGATCACGATCGTGACGATCATTGTCTTCCACCCCTTGATCCACGTAGAGATCGCCTCTCTGACGTCAAAAATTTTACGGTAAACGCTCATAAATATAGACACGACCGTAGCAAGAAGCGCCGCTTGAAAAAGCGCGACCGACGAGTTCGCGTTGCCGAACGTCGCCTGAAGCGTCGCAAAGCTTAGCGGGGCGGCTTTTGCGGCCGCGAGAGCATCGCCCTCAAGCTTGCTTAGCCCGCTAAAATAAAAGCTCGCAAACGCACCGCAGATTAGCACTATAAGCGGGATAACGGCGTTTGAAGCTTGCGGCTTGATCCCCTCTTTGGGCTCTAGCGTTTTATCTTCTAGCTCGGCGATGTTGGAGTTTTTAGAATGAATTTCGCCGCTCGCCGCTCGCCTTTCGGCGGAGAGCATCGGTCCGAAATCTCTACGCATGAACGCTACGTAAACCACGAAAGCGAGCATGAAAAGATTGTAGAAGCGATACGGCATGGTCTGCACGAAGATCGAGAAAGCATTTACGTTTTGCACACCGATCTGATCATATCCCGCTCTTATCAGAGAGACTTCAAGACCTACCCAGGTAGAAATTAGCGCGATGCCTGCAATCGGCGCGGCGGTGGCGTCGATGATGAAAGCGAGCTTTTCGCGGCTAACTCTAAATTTATCGGTGATCGGCCGCATGACAGGACCTACGATCAGAGCATTTGCGTAGTCGTCGAAAAATACGAAAAGACCCATAATCCACGTCGAAATTTGCGCCGAGATACCGGTTTTGGCGCGCTTGCTAATCCAAAGCGCCACGGCTTTCGTGCCGCCCGTCCTGCTAATCAGAGCGACCACGCCGCCGATACAAAGTACCTGCAAAAGCACGCCCGCATTGCCTTTGCTAGCCATCGAGCTCACCACGCGCGAGACCAGATCCGTAAAGCTGCCCACAAGCGCGGAGATCGGATTATCACCCACGACGGCGAGCATATAAGTGCCGCTAAAAACGCCGATGAAAAGCGACAGGATCACCTCTTTGGTGATAAAGGCAAGCGCGATCGCCACGACGGGCGGCACCAGCGTCCAGATACCGAAAAGCTCGGCATTATGCTGCCTGGTCGCGTCATCTACCGCAAACGCGGCAACCGATAAAAACATTAGTAATATAATTTTTTTCATTTTCTCGCCTTAAAATTTAATGCTTCTCGATAAAAAGCCCAGCCCAGCTCTGCTGCGTCGCCATCGCCTCAATCACGTTGATATTGACTCGGTGCGGCATCGCTAGGCAGCTTAGCACGATCTGCGCAATATCCTCGGGCAAGATCGCATCGACCCCCTCATACACGGCCGCGGCGCGCGCTACGTCGCCCTTAAAGCGCACCTCGCTAAACTCGCTCTTACAGATTCCCGGCGCGATCTCCGTCACGCGGATGCCGGTGCCGCGCAGGTCGTTGCGGATATTGCGGCTAAACTGCTTGATAAACGCCTTGCTCGCGCCGTAAACGTGGCTACCAGCATAGGGCCACGCGCCCGCAGTCGAGCCGAGGTTGAAGATATAGCCGCTTTTGCGCGCGATCATCAGCGGCAGCACCGCCTTGGTCGAATACAGCACGCCTTTGATATTCGTATCGACCATCGTCTCCAAATCCTCTACGGGCGTCTGCGCGATCCCCTCAAGCCCCAGCGCAAGGCCTGCGTTATTTACGAGCACCTCGACGTCTTTGAAATTTTGCGGCAGCGCGCTTACGGCGTCAAACACCGCAGCTTTATCGCGAATGTCTGCGGCGATAATGTGCGTATTGCCAAGCTCGCCGGCTAGCTTCTGTAGCCGCTCCTTGCGCCGCCCGAGTGCTATGATCTTATAGCCCTGCGCGCTAAGCGCCCTAGCGATCGCCTCGCCAAAGCCGCTCGTAGCGCCCGTGATGAATGCCGTGTTTTTCATATAATCCCCTTTGCGTAAAATTTTAAATTTAGCGCAATGATAACGCAAAACGGATTTAGAATTTATGAAATTTGTTCTTGCGGCGCAGGCACGGATGAAATAATACGAAGACATTGGCAGGTTCTCTTGTGCATGAGTTCGTAATCGGCAGCGGATTCGGCGAGCGCACGGGCTAAATTAAAATTTTACGTCGTTTGTTTTTCGCGGTTTGCTATAATTACTTAAATTTAGGGAAAAGGCAAATGAGCAAATTTATACGATTTATCCTTGTTGGTATCTGTGCTTGCGCCACTTATGCGGGTCTGAAATATGCTTTTATACTCTTTATCACGTGGCTAATGTTTAGTGGGGTATATTTTGACGGACCGGGTACGCTGCTCGCCATACCGCTCACGTTTCTAAGCTCATCGGTTATATTTGATTATTATTGTATTGCGCTGGGCTCTCATCTGCTCTTTTTATCGCTACTTAAAGGGCGCGACGTGAAAACGCGGTGGATTTTGCCTTTATTTTTTCTCATAACGCTCGCGTTTTGTAGTTTTTGCGTCTTAATCGGGCACGAAGATTATCAGC
This sequence comes from uncultured Campylobacter sp., assembly GCA_937990735.1. Lineage (GTDB taxonomy): Bacteria > Campylobacterota > Campylobacteria > Campylobacterales > Campylobacteraceae > Campylobacter_B. The sequence goes on from CALKQT010000051.1 coordinate 3,285, forward strand.
GCATAAACGCGCTTTTTGCACTCTTGCTTATCTCTCCTTTTACGCTCATCGCATACGTCATCGTTACGACCGTAATCCTTGCCAAAAATAAAATTTCGGATTATTATCCGATCTTAGTCGCGATAATTTTTGTGCCTATTCATGCCGTCAGCATAGGGATATGGGGATTAGAACGGATATATTTTGGAGTATTTCTAAACGCGACGATACTGGGGATTTTTTATTTCACGGCGAAAATCGGGCGCGTAAATTTGATCGCACACAGACCTGCACCCGACAAAATGCAAAATTCTAAAGACCGCGTTACCAAAACGATACAAAGCAGCGCAACATTATTAAACAACGATATTTTAAAGAAGCGCTAAATTTTATCCTTTTTAGGAATTCCACATAACGCTTTCGTCGCGCGCTACAAGCTTTATATGCTTCCCGATAGATCTGAGCTTTGCCAACAAAACCTTCAAAAACTGCGCCGTTTTGTCTCTTGACGCATTGACGTCGCTATTTGATCAAATTTAGATCCAGCGCGATCTCGTCGTTTTTGGTCACGCCGACCCCCTTGTTTAGCACGTTTGCGCTATCTGTTTAGCCTCAGCTAGCGAGTGCATCGCGAAGATGCCGCACTGAAATTTATTCAGCTCAGCGATGCTCTCTTGAGGATACGCCTAAAATATTTTTATACTTACGTTCCACGCTGTCGCGATGGTAATGTTTGGTTTCAGTAGCGACTAGCTCCAATAAAATTTTATCTGTCACGCACAAAGTCTTTTGCGTTTTTCGATTTAAAATTTGAGTTGTGAGAATTCCGTTCATCGTTTACGGATACTCAGAATAAATATTGTGGCTATTTTATACGTGCAGAGTAAGATAAAATTTGTAGTTCTCAGGCGTGGCAAAATCACGCACCCCGTTTTACAGATGGCAAAATAAAGCGCGTTGGAATCGGCCTTCACTTGAAATTTTATTTAAAAAGCAAATCGGATTTTAGCTTGGAATAAACCTGCTCGCCTTTTAGCTCGCGGACGATTTGCAGTGCGAATTCCATCGCAGTAGCAGGGCCTTTCGAAGTCATTATATTTTGATCTTTTACGACATTCGCCGAATTCGTATAGCCTGGGTGGGCGATCTGATTTTCAAAACCCGGATAACAAGTGTAAGAGCTTTTTAGCACACCCGCGGTAGCTAGTGCCCATGGAGCGGCACATATTGCACCGATTTTTGCGTTATTTACATCAAAGTCGCGCAGGATTTTACCGAGCTTCTCACTTTTGGCTAAATTCTCTGCGCCAGGCAAACCTCCCGGTAAAACGATCATAGAAAATTCAGACACCTTAATATCATCTAAAATTTCATCGGCGATCATCTCTACGCCGTGCGCACCGCAGACGCATTTCTTATCCAGCCCCACGGATGCTGCATCGATCTCCGCGCGGCGCAAAATATCAATCAAACTTACCGCCTCGATCTCTTCAAAACCGTTTGCCAAAACGATCGCTACTTTCATCTACGCTCCTTTATTTTAGGTATGAGCCCTGCTCGCTCGGGGCAGTCGAAATTTCAGTATTCGTGCTCCTACTAGACGAGCTATCGTATAGGAACGAATCGTCGCCTTTTAGATAAGCAATGATGTAGCCTAGCTCCGTAGCGCCCGTCTTAGCGGCGATCGGCTGCATGATATTTTTCATCTTGCCACCATAACTTAGATCTGTAGTGTATTGCGACATAGCTATCGAGATCTCTTTGGCGTCCATATCTTTGAGTTTACGCGATACTCCATAAGCTTTTTTTTGGCCATTCTCGCCGTGGCATGAAGCGCACTTCTCAGCAAAGATAGCTCCACCTCTTTCTTTTAAAAAATTTATATTTCGATTTACCTTGCCGCTATGGGTTTTACTGCCTGCGACCGGAGTGTTTTTGTAGATATTTACGGTTACGTTTTCATCTTTAGAATGCTTTTCGATCAGGGATTTTAGCTCTTTGGCAAACTCACCTTTGGCTTCGAATACATACGTGTCATCATTTGCTTTATCCGCGGCATTTAAACTAAAGGCAAAAAAACATGCTAAAAAAGAAATTTTAAAAATTTTCATAGAAAACCTTGATTTAGAATTTAAAAAGGGCGAAGCAAAAGCTTCGCCCTAATTTTACCTGTATAAGGTAAATAATTAGAAGCTGTATTTAGCCTCAAATCTGATGCGATCTTTTTTCTCATCAAGACCGCCAGCAGCATCGTCAATCTTATAGTGAGAATACCAAGTTTTAAAGCTTAGCTTTTCATTATATTTATAAGAAATTCTACCTACTACTTCGTATGCATCGTCACCATGCGCTTTACCGTCTAGGTAATCAGCACCAATTCTGATACCAGTATCAGGGATAGTATATCCTGCTACTACATACCAATAGTGGTTCTCGCCAGTAAAGCTTCTATAATCTAGCAACTCTTCACCTGGGCTAATGAAGGATCCTTGATCTTCAAAGGATACAAAAGAAAGGCTGTCTTTATGATCAGGTTCAAATTTCAAATAACCCGCAGCTAAATCAACGCCAAAGAAACCAGCACTTGCTTCTGCGGCCCAGAAATCTGCATCATCGGCACCTACTACATTTTTATAGTCGCCATCGAAATCAGAAAATGCATACTGACCTTTTACGCCGAGATTAAAATCATCAGAGATATCAAAGCTTAAAGCCAGTTCTGCAGCGAAAAGATCTGCTACATCTTCTAAAGAGTTATACCATAATTGGAAAGATACGGGATCATATGAACCCATAAATCCTATGCCATATAGGTTATGATCGGTAGTTAGCTTATTATTTACGCTAGCCCAATCAAGGCTTGAAATATCGCCATCGTTCTCTAGAGAATCCATCCAAAAGCCACTAATTGTTAAGCCCTCGATATCGGTACTAGTAATCTTAACGCCATCTCCATACATATCATCGGTAAAGAATGAGCCTATGCCCTGGCGACCAACTGCAATCGTAGTACCGCCGATAGTGTATCCCAAGTAAGCCTTAGCAATATCGAAATCAGAATCCGGGTCTTCTCTTCTTGCGCCGTAATTGCCATGATATTGACTATTTGAAGAAGAAGCGGATTCGCCATGATCTTCATCCATAAATCTAATGCCTACTACACCAAAGAAGTTATCGTCGATTTTAGCTTTAAAATCTACTTCCGATTTAAACTGCCAAACACCTCTATTGCTATCTGCTTTATTTTTAAGGTGATCGTGAGTATATCGCATACGAGCGTATCCGTTTAGATCCACGTCCTTGATAGCTTCCTCTAACGGAACAGCACTTGCACTCATAGCAAGAGCACCTGCAGCGACTGCTGCCGCTAAACTAAGTTTAACTAGTTTCATTTTGAACTCCTTTAAAAGTTTGTAAGCGCAATAGTAGCACAAAATGACAAATTATATGCTTAAAATAGGCTGAAAAATACTAAAATTTTACCAAATTGTTACCGAGTATTTACCGAAAATCCAAATTTAACGGGCGTAAAAAAAGCGAGACCCACACAGGCCTCGCCGATTATTGAAAGGAGTTCTAATTTCGATGTGGGGATTATATCAGGCTGCGGTAAACAGACGGCAACACCTCTTTCATGCGGGAGAAATTTGATAAAATTTTACGACGTGAAATTTTATGAATGAAATTTCAAGACACAAAATTTGCAAAGCGTGGGTTTTAAAAATCTACGCGATATCTTATCGGCTAAGAATACAAGCACTGAGAACGAGCAGTGCGCGAAAAACTGCGAGAAAGTAAATTTATAAGAATTCCTCGAATTAAAATTTTAGCGTGGCTGTATTTCTATAATATAGAATTTTGCGGACAAAATGGCACTAGCAAGGAATTTAAGCGCGAAAGAAGTGGATATGAAATGCGAGCCGAGCCATATAAGTAAGATGTGTAGCGCAGAA
>CALKQT010000052.1 GCA_937990735.1 uncultured Campylobacter sp.
CAAATTTTGCCCAGAAAGGATATTAAATGAAAAAATTGCTATTTGCGTTGGCGCTCGCCGCTTGCTTTGCGTTCGGCACGCCCGAGCTTGAGACGCTAGAAAAAGAGTGTAATGACGGCAATATGGAGTCTTGCGCCGAGGCAGGATTGCAATGTAAGGATAATGCAAAAAAGCTAAAACTATTTGAAAAGGCTTGTAACGGCGGAAATAAGCTCGGTTGTCTCGGGGTCTCGGGCGTAATGATGCAAGAAGATCCAAAAAAAGCCGTCGAGTATTTTGAAAAAAAATGCGACTCTGGAGATGCTCTTGATTGCGCATTATTAGGGGCCATGTATAAGGACGGAGACGGAGTCGAAAAAGATATATCAAAAGCGGTAATTTATTATGACAAAGCTTGCGACAGAGGAAATGGACTATCATGCGGTATGTTGGCAGATATGTACCGTAAAGGAGACGGCATAAAAATAGATTTCATAAGAGCGGCGGTTTATTATAAAAAAGGTTGCGACGTAGCAGGAGAATTACTGAATTGCTACAATTTTGCGGTTTTTAACCATTACGTCGAAAAAGATAAAAGTAAAGCTGCGCAGTATTACAAGAAAGCTTGTGATTCAGGCAAAAATAGCTCTTATCTTGATCTTCCTAATATGACGGAATTGAAGGATATTTGGCAAAAATCCTGCGATATGTATGAGCTACTAAAATAGCTCGCCGAGTTGCAGCCGATACGATACGCATCGGCTGCGGCTCAAAATTCCTCCGCACCTAATTAAATCGCGGCGGTAGGCTACTAAGCTCAACGATAAAATTTTAAATTAGTCGGGCGATATGCGGCAGAATTTAGCGTAAATTTACACGGATCCTGCATAGATTTTGGCGCAAGCAAAGCGCTAAAATAAATAGGCAGGTTTGTTACAAGCAAAGGCGCGCCAAAAGCGTGGATTGATACGCAGCAGAATTTTAAGTTAGGATTATGGAGACCTTATACGCTTCGCCTCTGCAAGGATCAAGTGAAAGTAGAATTATGAGGTTGGAATTTACACAGTCGCAAATATAAAGCTTAGCGTCGATTTTTTGATTCGGAATTTAGAATTTTAAAATTCCTAGAGCTTCGAATCTGACGCTGAGCCTTGAAATATCGTAGCGATAGAATTTTAAAATTTGCCGCCGCATCGCTTTAAAATCTTGCTTGAAAATTTTAATTATGCAGCGTAAAATTTTTCATTTCTGCCGCGACGCTGCGTTTTTCTATAAAAATTTTGCTCTTTTGCTATGGTGCTGTGTTTTCGTCGTAGAATTTCGCGTCTTTTTACGGCGCAGAATTTTTAGCGCGAAGTTCCTCATTATTTTTGCTTGTTAAAATTTAAGTGATAAATCCCACGATGTAAACGCACGGCATAAGGCTCTTATCGCTCCACGCCACTTTGAAGCGAAATGAGATAAAATTCTACGTGGCGCAAAAGGCGCCCGATTAGGCTTTGCGGCGTCCTTGCATACTGCGCAAAAGTGCGATCTCCTCCGCCCAGAGGCTATCGTCGATCGTTTCTAAAATCAGCGGGATCTCGTCGATGTTCGGGTCGTTCATGATGTTTTCAAACGCCGTGAGCCCTAAAAATCCGCGTCCGAGGCTTTCGTGCCGATCCTTACGCACGCCAAGCTCGTTTTTCGTGTCGTTTAGGTGCATGCCGCTTAAAAATTTATAGCCGATCGCGCGGTCAAACTCGCTCATCGTGCGCTCATAGGCCTGCGGGCTGCGCAGATCGTATCCTGCGGCGAATGCGTGGCAAGTGTCGATACAGACGCCGATGCGATCTTTGTTTGAAATTTTATTGATCACGTAAGCAAGCTGAGCGAAATCATAGCCGAGATTGGAGCCCTGACCGGCGGTATTTTCGAGCACAAGCTTGACGTCAGAGGTATTTGCGATGGCGAAATTTAGAGACTCTGCGATATTATCCAGACACACTTGAGCTGAAATTTCATTTAGATGCGAGCCCGGGTGAAAGTTCAAAAGCTTAAGCCCAAGCGCCTCGCAGCGGCGAATCTCGTCTATGAAGGCGTTTAGAGACTTCTTGCGCTCCGCCTCGCGCGGATGGCCCAAATTTATGAGGTAGCTGTCGTGCACCAAGACATGCTCCGCGCGGATGCCGCTTTGCTTTAACGCGTCCTTAAACGCGACGATCTCCTCCGCGCTAAGCGGCGGTGCGTCCCATCTGCGCTGATTTTTGACGAACATCGCAAACGCGTCCGCCCCGATCTTTGCGGCGTTTAGCGGCGCGTTAAAAACCCCGCCGCTAGCACTCACGTGCGCTCCGATCCGCTTCATTCTACCTCCTAAATTTTATTTTACGCCGCGCGCGTCGAAATTTTATAAACCTGAGCTGCGCGCGGATTTTTAAATTTAAATGCGCGCTTTTCTTTCGCACATACGCGTTGCTTAGTAAATTTCGCCGCGAAGAGCCGGTGCATAGCGTCAATAAAACCGCGCCGTTTGCAAAGCTTGGGCGGCTACCTCGCCGAGTAATGGAATTTTGACCGCTCGCGCCGTTGTTTTGGGCGGCTACTAGAGTGCATTATTCTCGCGCTTACAAACACCCGCTGCGCGAGATTTTACTCGTTCGCGATTTGCTCGCGCCGCCCGCGGAATCGCATCTCACGTGCTACAGACACCCGCCGCGCAAAATTTTACTGTAGCTCGCGGATTTTGATCTTTACGCCGCGTTTTACGTCGGCGAAGCTTATGGATCTTCCGCCGCCGTCCTTGTCGCGGCAAACCTTATAATCGATAGAGCCAGCTTGCAGGCTTTGCGCTAGGCAACGGCGCTCGCCCGCGTCGCTACCGCCAAAGATCGGCTTGCCGTCTAGGATTTGGCCGAGAAGCCCGCGGTAGTGCTCGGCGCCGAAGAATTTTTTATTGAAAACAAGCTCGTCGTCGCACGCGCCGTTCATACAAATTTTATCGCCTTTTAAAACCAGGCTCAGCACGCTGATGCCGCTTGCGTAAATTTGAACCTCGGTTTGATTTTTAAATTTGCGCATAAAGCCCGCGTCGCTGGTGCGAGTAAGTGGCGAAATGACGGTGAAATTTACAGCTTGCGTAGAAGCGGGCTTGAGCGCGGTGGTAGCGCAGCCTGCGAGTAGAAGCGAAAGTGCAAGCGGCGCCAGAAAAGAGCATTTCATAAATAATCCTTAATTTAAGTTGGGTTTAAGTGCGTCTTGAGTAGAATACCGCCTTTAATCTTAATACCAGATTAAGTGGCCCCTTCGTCTAACGGTTAGGACATCGCCCTTTCACGGCGGTAAAACGAGTTCGAATCTCGTAGGGGTCGCCACTTCTAGGTTTTAAAATTTTTTGACGCAAATTTTAGCTTTTGTAAAATTCTGAAATTTTATCTAACTGCTAAATTTTAAAATTATGCGCTTTTGCTGCTTCCTGCGTTACGAAATTCCAAGACTGCAAAATTCTACCTGATAGTTTTAAAATTTAGCCCTGCCGAATTTATGTAATAAATTTTATGCGGACAGATGAAACTTAATGAAATAAAACTTGCAAATTTAGCTCTTTCTAAAAAAAATTCGCTAAATTTATTGAATGCAAAATTTTAAAGAATACGTAAATGAAATTCTAAAAAATCATCCTGGCGAGCGCGTCACGAGCTTTAGTTTCGAGGGCGAGAAATACTGGCTCAAGCAGCCGGAGCTGCGCATCCGCGGCGGATTGCTTACGAAAATATTCAAAGCAAATCCGAAAGTCGCTTTCGATTACGAAGCGCTAAAATGCGAGAGCCTGTACGCAGCCGGCGCGCCTGTGCCGCAGCTGGTGCTGCGAGACGAGAGCTTTTTCGTACTCAAAGACGGCGGCACGCCGGTGGACGAGGTGCTAAAAAGCTCGGATGAAGCGGCTTGTGTGGCGCTCATTGAGGGCTATGCTGCGGCGTTAGCACAGCTACATTCGCGCGGCTTCATACACGGCAGACCCGCGCTGCGCGACGTCTTAGTAAAAAATGGCGAGATGAAATTTATAGATTTTGAAAATCGCAGCGAGCGCGGTAACCTGCAAAAAGCCAAAATGCGAGATTTTTTGCTGTTTGTCTATGATCTTTGTCGCGAAGGGTTGAACGAAGGTTTGGTGCGCGCAGGCATCCGCGCCTACGACTTAAACGGCGGGCAGGACGTAGTGCAAAGTGCGTGGGCTACGGTACTTGCGCTGCGTCCGATATATTTTATCGCTAGGCTTTTGCCGCAAAAATTTAAAGATCTAAACGCGCTCGTGCGCACATTTGAGCTCTGCCTAAAAATAATTGAGAAAAACGATGATCAAACAAAGTAAATTCGCTAAATTTAAGCTGGTGATTATACTCGCCTATATGTCGGCTCTGGCGCCTTTGTCTACCGATATGTATCTGCCCGCGCTGGAAAAGGTAAAGGCAAGCTTTGCTACGAGCGAGTTTTACGCTCAGCTATCGGTTGCGAGCTTTTTCATCGCATTTGCGCTAGGACAGCTCGTTTATGGACCGCTAAGTGATAAATTCGGTCGCAAAAAGCCGTTATACGCGGGCATTTTGCTTTTCATATGTGCGTCGCTTGCCTGCGTGAGCTTTGATAGCGTTTACGCGTTTATATTCTTTAGATTTTTACAAGCTTTGGGCGGGTGTGCGGGAGTGGTACTTGCGCGAGCGGTAATTAACGACAAATTTGAGCTGCACGAGGCTGCGGCGATGTTTGCGCTGATGATGGTCGTGGGCTCGCTAGCTCCGATGCTAGCACCAACTCTAGGCGGATTTGTGCTAGATTTTTTCTCGTGGCAAGCGATTTTTGCGATTTTGTTCGCGCTTGGAATTTTGCTTTTTGCATTTATATTTTTCGGACTCGACGAGAGCGCGCAGATAGATGGGACTGCTATTCTTAGCGTAAAAAGCGTGCTTGTCGAATACAGCATAATCTTGCGAAATAAAGAATTTATGCGCTATACGCTAGGATTTGCAGTTGCGATGAGCGCGCTTTTCGCTTATATCACGGGCTCTAGCTTTATATTTTTGGGCTATTACGGGCTGGGCGAGCATGCCTTTGGCGTAACATTTGGCATCAACGCTCTTGGAATGACCATCGTTTCGGCACTAAATGCCAAACTCGTGCAAAATCGCGAACCCACAGCTTTATTAAATTTCGGCCTAATAGCTATGCTTGTGACGAGCCTGATTTTGCTCGTATGCTCTATACTGGGCCTTCCCTTCATCTGCTTTGAGGCTTCGCTTTTTGTATTACTTTCGTCTCTTGGCTTTGTTGCGCCTAACGCCACGACGCTTGCGATGGCGCTGTATAAGGACGGCAACTCTGGCGCAGCTTCGGCGGTACTGGGGACTGCGCAGTTTGCTATCGCCGGGGCTATTTCGTTTATCATAGGTGCAGTGGGAGCGAATAAGCCGTTTTTGCTCGCAAGTGTGATGGCGATTTGTGCTCTTTGCGCGAACGCTGTGTATTTTTTATTGCGAAAAAAGAATCAAAAATTTTAATTTTAATATTTTTTAAATTTATCGTTAAGGATTGATTAGCTAAAATTAGCTCTCGTTCTTTCAGTGTAAGAAAGACAATTCGGTAAAAAAGGAAACAAGCCAATGAGCGATATTATCGCATATAAACTTAACGGTGAAATTTACGATACTCAAAGTATCGGCGAGCACGCAAGCGAGGCGCAGCCGATATATTTCGATAACTCCGAGGACGCGCTTAAAATTCTGCGCCACTCCTGTGCGCACCTTTTGGCACAGGCGGTACGTGAGCTCTACCCGAGCGCTAAATTTTTCGTAGGGCCTGCGATCGAAGATGGGTTTTACTATGATATGCGCGTTAGCAAAGATAACGGCGAGAAGCTCGGCGAAGAGGATTTGGGGGCGATCGAAAAGAAGATGCGCGCGCTTGCCGAGGCAAATTTAGAGATTAAAAAGATAGCCTCCACCAAAGAGGCGGTCGCGAAAAAATATGCAAACGACGATCTTAAGCAGGAGGTTTTAAAGCGTATCCCCGAAGGCCCGGTTAGCTTATACGCGCAGGGCGAGTTTGAGGACATCTGCCGCGGCCCGCATGTGCAAAATACGAAATTTTTGAAAAATTTTGCTCTTACGCGTATCGCGGGAGCGTATCTCGGCGGCGACGAGAAGCGCGAGATGCTAACTCGCATCTACGGCGTCGTATTTGCCGATAAAGATAGCCTCAAAAAGCACCTTACGATGCTAGAGGAAGCCAAGAAACGCGATCACCGAAAGCTCGGAGCCGAGATGAAATTTTTCACCTTCGACGAGCAGATCGGTGCAGGACTTCCGATCTGGCTTCCTGCGGGCACGAGGATGCGCATAAGGCTCGAGGAGCGCCTTTATAGGCAGCTTCGCAAGCGAGGCTACGAGCCAGTGCGCGGCCCTGAAATTTTAAAATCCGACGCGTGGAAGATCAGCGGACACTACAGCAATTACAAAGAAAATATGTATTTTACGACGATCGAGGAGCAAGAATACGGCATCAAGCCGATGAACTGCGTCGGTCATATCAAGGTTTATCAAAGCGAGATCCGCTCATATCGCGATCTGCCGCTTAAATTTTGCGAGTACGGCGTCGTGCACCGCCACGAAAAAAGCGGCGTCTTGCACGGGCTTTTCCGCGTGCGCGAGTTTACGCAGGACGACGCGCATCTGTTTGTGATGCCGAGCCAGATCAAAGAAAACGTCTATGAAATTTTAGATTTCGTTGAGCTTCTGATGAAGGCTTTCGGATTTGAATACGAGCTTGAAATTTCGACCAAACCGCAAAAGGCGGTCGGCGACGACGAGGTTTGGGATATCGCGACGAAGGCTTTAAAAGACGCGCTTGACGAAAAGGGCTTAAAATATGGCCTAGACGAGGGAGGCGGCGCATTCTACGGACCTAAGATCGACATCAAAATCACCGACGCGCTCGGTCGAAAATGGCAGTGCGGCACGGTGCAGGTCGATTTTAACCTGCCTGCGCGCTTCGAGCTAGGCTACATCGACGAAAATAATGAAAAAAGGCAGCCCGTGATGCTGCATCGCGCAATTTTGGGAAGCTTCGAGCGCTTCGTGGGGATTTTGCTCGAGCACACCGCGGGCGAGCTTCCGTTTTGGATCTGTCCTACGCAGGTATCGATCGTACCGATCGGCGAGGCGCACGCAAGCTATGCGAAGGAAATTTTAAATTTGCTGCGCGAGGCAGGCATTGACGGCGAAATTTTAGATAAAAACGAGACGCTAAATAAACGAATCAGAACGGCTGAAAAGCAGAAGGTGCCGCTCATCATCGTCCTAGGCGATAATGAAGCTTCGGCTCGCAGCGTGGCCTTGCGCGATCGCAGGGCGCGCGAACAGCGAAATTTAGGGCTGGATGAGTTTTTAAATTTCGTAAAAGCTAAATTAAACGAGGTGAATTTTTGAGCAGAGAGAAAGAGGTTTTTCTAAACGAGGACATTCCGGCTAGCGAAGTCAGGTGCATAGGCGACAACGGCGAGGTTTACGGCATAATTTCAAAGGCGCAGGCGCTGCAAATCGCCGAGCGAGAGGGCGTGGATCTGGTTTTGATAGCGCCCGATGCAAAGCCGCCCGTTTGCAAGGTCATGAACTACAGCAAATTTCGCTATCAGCAGGAAAAAAAGCTCAAAGAGGCGAAAAAAAAGCAAAAAATCATCGAGGTCAAAGAGATCAAGCTGTCCGCCAAAATCGCTCAAAACGACATTAATTACAAAGTAAAACACGCGAAAGAATTCCTTAGTAGCGGCAAACACGTCAAACTTCGCGTATTTTTAAAAGGGCGCGAGATGTCAAGCCCGGAAATCGGCGTAAATTTGCTAAATAAAATTTGGGATGAATTTTTCGCAGAAGTTGCCGATCGCGATAAGGCGCCTGCGCTGGAGGGTCGCTACGTAAATATGCTGATCACGCCGAAAAAAGTTTAGTGTATTTGTGCGGAATAAACACAAAATAATTTGATACTATTAAGTGCATGCGGCGCTATATAGTATTAAGTAATTTTATACGTAGTTATTTTTACTTGAAACTTTCTTGATGAAATACTAGTAAACTGATAAGTCAGCAATTATAATGACTATTTTGTAGCATAATAGCCATCATAATAAAATTTGGGATAGTAAGGAGATAAATATATGAAAGTTTTAATACTAGCAGGAGGTTTCGGTACTAGGCTTGCCGAAGAGACGAGCATTAGGCCAAAGCCAATGGTAGAGATCGGCGAAAAACCGATTTTATGGCATATTATGAAAATTTATAGTTTGTACGGATTTAACGAATTTGTCATTCTACTTGGCTATAAAGGCTACTATATCAAAGAATATTTTGCCAATTATTTTTTGCATCAAAGCGATATGACTATAGATTTGAAAAATGGCAAAATGGAGGTTTTGAGCAATTTTAGTGAGCCTTGGAGCGTTACGCTCTTAAATACCGGGCTAAACACTATGACTGGCGGTCGTATTAAGCGGGCTCAGAGCATAGTGGGAGACGAACCATTTTTGCTTACTTATGGAGATGGTGTTAGTGATATAGATATCCACGAGCTTGTAAAATTTCATAAGTCTCATGGCAAAGCGCTTACGATGACTTCCGTTCAACCGGAAGGTCGTTTTGGGGCGCTAAATATAGATGACGAAAGTCGCGTGCATGAGTTTAAGGAAAAACCAAAAGGAGACGGCAATTGGATCAATGCGGGTTTCTTTGTATGCGAGCCCAAGGTTTTTGACTATATTACAAATGGAGATGCGACGATATTCGAGCAAGAGCCACTTATGAATTTGGCCCACGACGGCGAAATTTTAGCGTATAAACACAGCGGATTTTGGAAACCGATGGATACGCTTAGAGATAAGCTTGAGTTAAACAAAATTTGGGATAGCGGCAACGCTCCGTGGAAAAAGTGGTAGCAATGCAAGATATGCAGGATCTATACTCCGGAATTTATAAGGGCAAAACAGTTTTGCTTACCGGGCATACCGGTTTTAAGGGCTCGTGGCTTAGTCTATGGCTGCAGCGCTTGGGTGCGAAAGTAATAGGCTATTCGCTGCCGGCGCCTACAGAGCCAAACCATATAAGGCTTTTAAATTTAAATATCATCCAGATAATGGGCGATATACGAGATCTTGCCAAATTAAATGAAATTTTCGCGGTTTATAAACCCGACATCGTATTTCACTTTGCTGCTCAGGCTTTGGTACGTCCTTCTTATGAAGATCCGATCACGACTTACGAGACCAATGTCATAGGCACATTAAAAGTCTTTGAAGCCTGCAGAAAAGCAGGCGTTCGCGCGATCGTAAATATCACTAGCGACAAGGCTTATGAAAATAAAGAATGGGTTTGGGGATATCGCGAGAGCGATCCTATGGGCGGATATGATCCATATAGCTCGTCGAAAGGCTGTGCGGATATTCTGGCTAGTTCATATCGAAACTCCTTTTTTAATGAAAAAGATTACGGCACAAAGCATCAAACGCTGCTTGCCACGTGTCGCGCAGGTAACGTCATAGGCGGCGGAGACTGGGCGCAAGATAGATTGATTTGCGACGTTATGCGCGCAGCAGCTAAAAATGAAGCGGTAACGATCCGCAATCCGCATGCGACACGCCCTTGGCAGCACGTACTCGAGCCGCTTAGCGGATATTTGCTCGTAGGGCAAAAGTTGCTTGAAGGACGAAAGGAATTCGGCGGTGCGTGGAATTTCGGACCTAGCGATGATGGCGCGATTAGGGTGCTTGATGTACTAAAAAGCGCCAAGCGATATTGGGATAAGATAGAATTTAAAATCGGCTCCGACACGGATCAGCCGCATGAGGCAAATTTATTAAAGCTTGATTGCTCTAAAGCACATGCGCTGCTTGGTTGGAAGCCAGTTTGGGATAGTGAAACGGCATTTGAAAAAACTGTAAAATGGTATAAAAATTTCTACGAAAACGGCGCGATCGATACCGAACAAAATTTAAACGACTACGTAAAAGAGATGATGCGATGATAAAAGTTAGCGATTTTATAGCAAAATTTATAGCCGAACACGAAGATACTGCAAAGACCGTATTTATGGTCTCTGGTGGCGGCAATATGCACCTGATAGATTCGCTTGGCAAAAATGAAAATTTAGAGTATGTCTGTAACCATCACGAACAGGCTTGCGCGATAGCCGCAGAGGGATATGCGCGCGTCTCAAATAAGATTGGTATCGCGTATGTTACCACGGGTCCTGGCGGGACGAATGCGGTTACCGGCGTTTACGGTGCCTGGGTGGATTCGATCCCTACGATGATCATATCGGGGCAAGTGAAATTTCAGACGACCATTGCTTCGCAACCCGAGTTAAATTTACGTCAGCTCGGCGATCAAGAGGTTAATATCGTTGACATCGTAAGGCCTATCACAAAATACGCCGTAATGATAACGGATAAAAATAGCATAAAATTTCATCTGCAAAAAGCTATTTATGAGGCTAAACACGGCAGACCCGGACCCGTATGGTTGGATGTGCCGCTAGACATACAAGGCGCGATGGTGGACGAAGCGGATTTGGTAGAATTTGAAATCCCAGAAGAGCAGAAATTCGACACAAAAATCCCGCAGGTTCTAGATGCGTTAAAAGCTGCTAAACGCCCCGTAATTATTGCCGGTAACGGCGTAGCGCTTGCCGGTGCTAACGAAGAATTTCTAAAACTAATCAAAATTTTAGAAATCCCCGTTATCGGTACTTTTGCTAGATACGATATCGTTAGAAATGACCATGAGCTATTTTTTGGCAGATATGGCTCTATCGGCAATAGAGCGGCAAATTTTGTCGTGCAAAATTCCGATCTCATCATCGCTATAGGTGCTAGATTAAATATCCGTGCAGTCAGCTATAACTGGGAATTCTTCGGCAGAGAAGCCAAAAAAATTTTAGTCGATATCGACCAAAACGAACTAAACAAAAAAACTATTGCCGCAGATATTAAGATAAAATCCGATGCGAAGGTTTTTATATCGGATTTGCGATCTGCACTGAAAGACGAGCTGGATTTTGGAGCTTGGCTTGAAATTTGTAAAAATTACAGAAAGAATTATCCTACGATTGAGCCTTTTAGACAAAATGTAAAAGAGTGGGTTGATTCATATAATTTCTTCAATGTGCTATCTAATCATAAACGAGATTTAGTTTATGTATTCGGTAACGGTACGGCATGCGTTTCATCGTATCAGAGCTTGCGCTTATATGAGAATCAAAAGGTGGTAGTAAATTCGGGTTGTGCTTCGATGGGGTACGATCTGCCTGCCGCAATCGGTGCTTGTTTCGCAAATGGTAAAAAAGATACGATTTGCGTTACAGGTGAAGGTAGCTTGCAGATGAATATTCAAGAGCTTCAGACAATAATTCATAATAAGCTTCCGATCAAAATCTTTGTTCTGAATAATGCAGGCTATATTTCTATCAGAAATACTCAAAACAACTTTTTTAAAGGGCACAAGGTAGGCTCGGATAAAGATAGCGGCGTCAGCTTTCCTAATATCGTAAAATTAGCAGAGGTTTATGGCTTTGAAGCCTGCAGGATAGAAAATCAGCTAAATTTAAAAGGGGAGTTGGAGGAAATTCTATCCAAACCAGGTGCGGTAGTTTGTGAAATAATGCTTTCGCCTACTGAAAAAATGGAGCCAAAATTATCGTCTAAGATAAAGCCTGACGGCAAAATGGTTTCAAAGCCACTTGAGGATATGTTTCCGTTCTTGCCGCGAGAAGAATTTTATAAAAATATGATAATTAAGCCGGTAGATGAATAAAGCTGTAGTTTTTGACTTAGACGGGACTATTTATTTTGGGAGTAAAATTGCCGATTTTGCTTTGCAAACTATAGATGAGCTTGAATCCAATGGTTATAATGTCTTATTTTTTACTAATAATTCAACTAAAACAAGAGTTGAAATTTTAGATAAATTAATTCATATGGGTATAAGAACTACTGTAGATAAAATATATACCTCGGCTTATGCTAGTGCTATATTTTTGCAAAGAAATGATCTAAGAAATATATTTTTAGTTGGTAGCCATGGTTTTAAAAGTGAATTAACGAATGCAGATATAAATGTTGAGGATGAGTATAGTTGTGAAGCCGTGGTAATTGGGCTTGATTTAAATTTTAACTATGAAATTTTATCAAGAGCTCTTATTGCATTACAAAAATCTCGTAGAATAATAGTAGCAAATACAGATAAAAATTTCCCGGTAGAAAATGGTCTTTTAAGACCCGGTGCCAATGCTATGCTAAGTGCAATCCTTGGTAGTATTGATGAAGAAATTAAGCTGGATATAGTAGGAAAGCCAAATCCTTTTATGCTCGAAATTTTATGTAAGGATTGGGGGCTTGATAAACAGCATATCGTTGTGGTAGGTGATAGGATAGAAAGTGATATGGCTATGGCAAAGAATTTTAATTGTAAAGGAATTCTAGTTGGCAATGATATTACATTGCTGAATGTTAAGAATAAAATTTTAAGGAGCTAAAATGAATGTTTTAGAATACGAGATGATCGATATTCTTAAAAGACTTAAAGACGAATACGGTGTTTTTGAGATCAAAGCAGAGTACGAGAATGAAGGTAGCAGGCAAGAAGAGCTTTGTAGGCTAAAGGATATTACCTCTAAAATTGATCTGCCTATTATTATGAAGATTGGTGGCGTAGAAGCTGTTACCGATATGTATAATGCTATCACGCTTGGCGTAAAAGGGATCGTAGCTCCGATGGCGGAGACAAAATTTGCCGTTAGTAAGTTCGTGGCCGCTATAAATACCTTTGTAGCAGAAGATAACCGCAATGATATAGAATTCGCGATTAATGTAGAAACCATAACATGCTATGAGAATTTAGATGATATTTTATCTTTAGAAAATATCAATACATTAACAGGCATAACGATAGGCAGGGTCGATTTTACTGCTTCGATGGGCAAAAATAGGGATTTCGCAGATAGTGATGAGATGTTAAAATATTGCGAAGATATTTACACTAAAGCAAGGGCCAAAGGACTAAAATGCGGTCTAGGCGGAGCCATATCCGCGAAGTCGTGCGATTTCATTAAATATCTCATTTCCAGAGGATTGCTTGATAAATACGAAACGCGAAAAATTGTCTATCATAAAGACGCCATAAATAATATGGAGGCTGGAATTTTAGCCGGCGTGGAATTTGAACTAGCTTGGCTTAAGAGCAAGCGTAGGTATTATCACAGAATCAAGTCCGAGGATGAGAAAAGAATCGAAATGCTTGAAAAAAGGCTAAGTAGCAGATGAATCTATTCATCACGGGCGGTAATGGTTTTATCGGCTCGCATCTAAAAAAGCGTCTTGCGCTAAATGGAAATTTTAACGTTTTCGCTCCAAAAAGTAGCGAGCTAAATTTGACTGACGAAAGCGCGGTTGACGATTTTGTCCGTGCGCATAAAATCGATGCTATCGTTCATCTAGCCAATCGTGGCGGCGGTCGCGATACGCTGGATATGTCAAATGTGACCGAGTATAATTTGCGGATCTTTTTCAATATTGCTAAGCAAAAAAATAAGGTTGCAAAGATCATATCGTTTGGAAGCGGTGCAGAGTACGGTAAGCACAAGCCGATAATAAATGCTCACGAGGATAATTATAAAAAGGCGCTTCCGCTTGATGAATACGGTTTTTACAAAGCTATCACGTCGCATTATATTGAGGATTGCGCGGATAATATCATCCAGCTTCGTTTGTTTGGAATTTACGGCGAGATGGAGAATTACCGCTATAAATTTATCACAAATGCCGTAGTAAAAAACCTACTGCACCTACCCATCACGATCAATCAAAACGTATTTTTTGACTATATGTATGTCGATGACCTGTTAAACGTAGTGGAATTTTATATAGAAAATGACGCACGGCATAAAATTTACAACGCAAGCAGCGGGACAAAAATCGATCTGCTCGGCTTGGCTACGCTAGTAAATGAAGCGAGCGATTTTAAATCGGAGATAATCGTGCTAAATGAAGGGCTAAATAACGAATACACTTCTGACAACAGCCTATTAAAATCTGAAATGAAAGATAAATTCAAGCTTACGCCGCATTCGGAAGCGATCGGTAAAATTCATAAATATTTTAAGCAAAATTTTACTAGCCTAGACTTAGATACCATCAAAAAAGACCCATATTTGGGAAAGATCAATGAAATTTGGAAAGGCAAGAAATGACCCCTCAAGAATTAAAACAAGAAATTTTAGAAAAAACGAAAGAGTATTATAGGCTGGTTCATGAGCCGGTGCAGAGAGCTAAATTTGAACCCGGTAAAAGCCGTGTGAATTACGCAGGTAGAGTCTTTGATGAGCACGAAATGGTAAATTTAGTAGATAGTTCGCTTGATTTCTGGCTCACATACGGCACATATTCTAAAAAATTTGAAAAGGAATTTGCCAAAATGCTTGGCGTAAAATGGGCGTTTTTAGTAAATAGCGGAAGTAGCGCAAATTTGCTTGCATTTTTTGCGCTTACCTCGCCGCTTCTAAAAGAGCGCCGCATAAAGAAGGGAGATGAAGTTATAACCGTAGCGGCAGGTTTTCCTACAACAGTTGCACCTATCGTGCAATACGGTGCCGTTCCAGTTTTTGTCGATATGGAGCTTGAGTATTTTAACATAGACCATACGAAGCTTGAGCTTGCGCTTAGTCCAAAAACGAAAGCCGTCATGGTAGCTCACACCCTAGGAAATCCTTTTAATATAAAAACCGTGAAGGAATTTTGCGATAAGCACGATTTGTGGCTTATCGAGGATAACTGCGACGCACTGGGCTCGCTGTATGAGGGTAAGCCTACCGGTACATGGGGAGATATAGGTACGAGCAGCTTTTACCCGCCCCATCATATGACGATGGGCGAGGGGGGTGCTACATACACAAACAATCCGCTGCTTAAAAAAATTATGCTAAGTATGCGTGATTGGGGACGCGATTGCTGGTGTGAGAGCGGCGTAGATAATACCTGTGGCAGGCGTTTTTCACAAAAATTTGGTGAGCTACCGCTTGGATACGATCATAAATACGTTTATTCACACTTCGGATTTAATTTAAAAGCCTCCGATATGCAAGCTGCCGTGGGATGCGCTCAGATAGATAAATTTTCTAGTTTCGTGCAGCATCGTAGGCAAAATTTTAAAAAGCTTTATGACGGGCTGAAAGATATAAAAGAGCTTATCTTAGTTAAAGCTCAGCCGCATTCCGAGCCTAGCTGGTTCGGCTTTATGATGACGGTTGCAGACGGAGTAAAATTTAGTAGAAACGAGCTTAGCGAGCATCTAGAGAAGGTGGGCGTGCAAACAAGAAATTTATTTGCGGGCAATATGATCAAGCACCTGTTATTTGCAGATCTTAAACGCGGGGTAGATTATAAAATTTCAGGCGAGCTAAAAAATACCGATAAGATAATGAACGATAGTTTCTGGGTAGGCGTATATCCCGGTATGAGTGATGAAAAGATAGGGTATATTATAAAAGTAATTAAAGAATTTATATCCACTAAGAACTAAGTTGAATTTGATGAATTGAAAGAATTTTAAAAATAGGAAATATAAGATATGCCAAATAAAGCTGTTTTAAAGCTATCTGTATTATTTTGTATCATTAGTTGGAAATATTATCTAAGCTATTTGATGAAGTCAAGGAGGATTATATTTTGATTGAAAGGGGAGAATTAATAGATGTATACCGAAAAAAATCAAAATAAAATTTTTGAAGATTTTAAAAGAAACGGTTTTATAGATTTTTTGAAATTTATTTTTGCCATTATAATACTAATTCATCATAGTTGGCAATTTTATCCAATATTACCAATAGGGTATATAGGTGTAGAATTTTTTTTCTTGGTTACGGGTTGGCTTATGGCTAAAAAATTTTATAATTTTGAGGTTAAAGTTAATGAAAATATATTTGTTATTACTAGAAATTATATAGCCAGAAAAATAAAAGTATTTTATTTAGAATACCTTGTAGCTATCGTTATAGGCTTTATTTTTATATGCTTATTTGCTTGGAATGAAATTCCATCCATATCAAATATGCTAGCATTGACGATAGGGGATATACTATTATTGCAAATTTGGGGTTTCCCGGTAAGATCCATAACCGGAGTTATGTGGTATTTATCTGCTATGATAGGTGCCATATTTATATTGCTTCCAATTATACTTAAAAATCAAAGAATGTTTATAAATTTCATTGCCCCGCTTGTTATATTGATTTCATTCGGATCTATAGCGTATCAATATAACTATATGGGCGTCATTATGGAACCACTCGGTGGCGGCTTTATTCATATGGGATTAATTAGGGCCATTGCAGATATTTCTTTAGGATATTGTCTATACTTTGCGACAGAAAAGATTAATTCAATTAATTTCACAAGAATGGGGCTTATCTTAGTAGCTATGTTAGAATTTCTTTTATATGCTACAATTTTTTATCTTATCATTTTCGTAAAAAAACCGAGCAATGCTGATTTTATTATAGTATTATTTTTATCTATATCTCTTAGCTTCTCTTTTAGCAAGAAATCATTATTGGCTGTATTATTTCAAAAAAAATTTTTTAACAACTTAGGGCTACTAAGCCTCAATATCTTTTTAAATCACTTCTATGTAGGCTGGGTAATTATGACTATAAAATCTAAATATTCTATAGAGCCATATCAATCTGTAATTTATTATTTTTTAGGTTCTTTATTTTGTATTACTTTGAATTTCATCATATCGAGATCTTTAAGAAAAATCGAATATAAAAAGATAATTGACGCTTCTTTGGTTAAAGAAGAATAACTTGAATGCTCAAATTATAAAATTTATTCTCGTCGGTATCCTAAATACTGCCTTTGGGTATGGGATATTCGCCCTTTTTATCTATTTGGGTTTATATTATCCTCTTGCCGTATTGTTTTCTACGATACTAGGCGTATTATTTAACTTTAAAACTATAGGCAAGCTGGTATTCGGTAGCAGTGATAACGGTCTGATATTTAGATTTATACTAGTTTACATCATTACTTATTTTTTAAATATATTTTTTCTATGGCTTTTCAAGTGGCTTGGATTTGATAATATGTATATAAACGGTTTTGTGCTTTTGATCCCGCTAGCTGCGGTATCATTTTTGTTAAATAAATTTTTCGTCTTTAGGAGATGATATGAAAAAGATCAGTATAGTTACCGCCTGCTTTAATGAGGAGGAGAACGTAGAGGAAGTCTATGCGCGCGTAAAAAAAGTTATGGGCGAATTTCCGGAGTATGCCTACGAGCATATATTTATCGATAATGCTTCGACTGATAGAACAGTTGAAATTTTAAAACGCCTTGCAAAGGATGATAAAAATTTAAAGATCATCGTAAATTCTAGAAATTTTGGCCACATCAAATCACCAACTTATGCGCTTTTGGGTGCAGACGGAGATGCTGTTATCTCTATCGTAGCCGATTTGCAAGATCCGCCCGAGATGATTGCGCAGTTTATAGAAAAATGGCAGGAGGGCAACGACTTGGTTTTAGCCATTAAGCGTGACAGCGAGGAACGTGGCGTGATGTTTAAAATCAGAGAATGCTATTACGAGCTTTTATCAAAGTTATCTGAGATCGAGATTTTTAAAAATTTTACCGGCTTTGGACTTTTTGATAAAAAGGTCATCGCGGCTCTTAGACAGATGCATGATCCGTATCCGTTTTTTCGAGGAATGCTCGCAGAAGCCGGTTATAAGGTAGCTAAGATCCCTTACGATCAACCGGTAAGAATTAAAGGAGTTACCAAAAATAACTTCTACACGCTTTATGATATGGGGATACTCGGTATAATCTGCAATTCCAAAGTACCACTTCGGCTCGCAACCTTTATAGGTATGATAACGGGCATTTTAAGCATAATAGTAGGACTTGTGTATTTTATACTTAAGCTAATTTATTGGAACGAGATGAGCGTGGGCATCGCGCCTCTTATCATACTTTTTTCATTCGTTTCATCTGGAATTTTGTTTTTTATCGGTATAATAGGTGAATATATCGGGGCAATTTATACACAAGTGTTAAATCGCCCATTGGTATTTGAAAAAGAAAGAATAAATTTTGACTGAGAATATTTTTTTAAGCATTGCAGTACCGACTTATAATAGAGCAAAATTCTTAGATAAAAGTCTAAATAGTCTATGCAAAAGCGTGTATAAAAGCGAGCGAAGAGATATTGAAATTTTAATTTTAGATAATGCTTCCAGTGATAAAACTTCGGATATTGCAAAAAAATATATTGATTTCGGACTTGTAAAATATATAAAAAATAGTGAAAATACTGGTCCAGATAATAATTTCAAAAAAGCGATTTCTTTGTCGCGCGGAAAATATATATATGGATATTCGGCGATGATGATTTAGTATTTGATGATATGATTAAATATTTAATGCGGATACTAGATTCTTCTTCGAAATTCGGTATCATTCATTTAAAGGCATAAAATTTCATAGACGAAATTAAGCCAGTAGAATTTAAAGAATTTATTAATTTTAAAACAAGGCTCAAGATAAGTTAAGCAGATTCTCTCTTATCAATTTCAACAGTTTCTGATATAAGTTTTCCTGTGTAGTTTTAGTATTATATCTAAATTCACATTCCTTTAGATGAAGCAAGAAATTTTCTTTCTTTATCCCTTTAAATTTAGCTAGTCTATGTTTAGCATATCCCCAGAAGTTTTCTATGCCGTTTATATGATTTTTACCATTTGCAAATTCATTTTTAGAGTGCTTCACTCTGTAGTGCTCTTTAGCTCCGTAATCCACTAATCCGTCATAGGCCTTCCAGCAATCAGAATAGATAGTAGAGCTATCAAGCTCGCTATATTGAGATAATATAGGTATCAACTCACTAGCAGAGCAGTTTTTAACTATCTGGGTATAGACCTTACCGTCACGCTTTAGCATTCCAAATACCAGCTGCTTTCCGCTTGCTCCTCTACCTCTTTTACCCATTACTCTTTTAGATCCGAAGTAGCTCTCATCTATTTCAAAGCGAAGCTTCTAGGCGAGCTTGCGAGCTGGAAATCTCGCCGCTAAATTTGCTTATCTTTTCACACTCTTTAGACATAAGAGCTCTTATTTCTCTAAAGATTTTGCATAGGGTTGCTTCTGAAATTTTAGTTAAATTTGATATCTTTGATGCTTCTATATCCTCTGCGAAGTATTTTAGAATTTCTCTAAATTTCTTCTCTGAAATTCGAGAACGAACTATATACTTATTTTTCATCGACAAAATCATAGTTAAAAACTCCTTTGAAAGTTTTTAACTTATCTTGAGCTTTAAAATTTATGATGATGATAAAGCAGAGTTTATAAAAGAAGCCCATACTAATTTAACTTTTTATAACTTCTAATACAGTAAATAAAAGTTTATTTGATAGAATCGATTTAGACGCAATAGCAAATAACAATCTCGTGCAGCTTTATTGGAATATCGCCTGCGCGATTTTGTCTAATAAGCAAGTCGTGGTGTTTGATAAAATTTATGCAGCAAGACAGTTTAATAGTGGAAGATATAATTTTTCGGAGGTATTTGGTACAAATTTAAATGATACCCTAAGCGCTATTGAAAAGAATTTTGACGCAGATTTCGTGCTTGAAATTTTTAGAAAAAGGCTTTTAATATA
>CALKQT010000053.1 GCA_937990735.1 uncultured Campylobacter sp.
CAGGTATTAGCTTATCTAGGTAGTTAGTGATTAACTCGCTTCCGCTCTTTAAGCTAGCTAGGCTTGCGGCTCTGGTTTCGGCGAAGGATTTGGTATTAGAATTTACGCGCGCGCTAGGAGCCGAGGAAGCATCAAATCCTAAATTTAGATAATTGCCGCTTTGATAAATTTTAGGGCTATAGCTTAGGCTTACTCCTACATTTAGCGTTGCGTGCATATTGGCTGCGTTAGGAGCTATAAGGCTGCCGCTTCCTTGCTTATTGATTAGATGAATCTCGCTGCTTGGATTAATCGGGCCGCTTACCCCGCTGATATAAGCCGTGATATTGCTTACGTTGCTTAGATCTGTGTTGGCGGTAGGATCGCTTAGGGTAAGTACGCTATCGCCTGCTCTAATAGAGCTAGGAA
The DNA here is from genome assembly GCA_937990735.1 of uncultured Campylobacter sp. Classification (GTDB taxonomy): domain Bacteria; phylum Campylobacterota; class Campylobacteria; order Campylobacterales; family Campylobacteraceae; genus Campylobacter_B. The sequence continues at coordinate 409 of CALKQT010000053.1, forward strand.
GGAAGAAATTTAATCTGTCAAAACCGCTAATATTTTTAGCGCTTAAGGAATTTACTGCCGCAGGAGAGCTATTGCTAGCTCCTATATTAAGAGTGTTGCCACTGCCCGTTGCGCTTATTACGCCTACATTATGACCGCTGATAAAATTTAACGTATTATTTGCGCCTGCTACGCGGATATTTCTAGCGTTAAAATTCTTATCCTCTCCCGCTTTGCCTATGTCTATGTTGTTTTCGTTAAGACCGCCGGCGCCAAGATACTTCTGCAGCTCATCCGCATCGAAATCCCCATTTATGCTCTCGTTAGTCTTAATAAGCTTTTGGATATAAAGCTCCCGCTCATCCTCGCTTATATGCATACCGCCTATGTTTCTGCTAAAGGTATTGGCATCTTTTATGACATAGTTTTTATTTAGCTGAGTTACGTAGCCCTTATCTTTAAAACGCGGATCATATCCGGTAAATTTACCGCCTCCGCTTTTATAGGCAAGTGTGTATTTCTTATTATCGCCATCTGGATAGCTTGCATTGTTTAAAGCGTTAAATTCGCTTGCGGAGTTTACGAATATATCGGTACCGCTTAGATCGGTATTGCCGGGACCCGTTAAATTTAAAGCTCTTTTGGTACTTGATGAAGCATCGTTTTCAATCTCGCCAAGGGAAGCTAAGTTAAATTCCAATTTATTGAAATTTGCAAAATTCCCCGCATTTAGGCCATTGCCCGAGTTTGAAGATAGGATATTTAGGCTATTGCCCGAATTGCTAGCGTTTGCGCTAGATACTCCGTATATCGTGCCCGCTACGCTGCCGCTTCTGAAATTTACTACGTTGTTGCTGCCGCTAGCGGCCTCCGCTGCGTAGACGTTGCCAGCAACTTGCGAGTTGCCGTTTAAATTTACAGTGTTGGAGGAAGCGGTGCCGCTAGCCTTTCCGCCGTATACGCTTCCGCCTACGTTTACCGAGTTAAGAGTTATGGTGTTGGAAATCGCGCTGTTTCCCTTGCCGCCTACCGCCATTGCTCCTACGCTGCCGTTGTTTATAGTTACGATATTGGATTTGGCTTCTCCGTTGCTAGTATTGCCGCCGTAAATGCTATTACGGATTATCGTAGCATTCGTAGTTACGCTATTGTCGTGGACGTTTCCGCCGCCGCCGCTATTGTGGGCGTTGGCTGCGTTTACGTATTTAACGTCTATTCCGCTTGCTTCGAAAGTTACATGGTTATTATAAATTTCTTGCGGGGTAGCGGAATTTGAATACCCGCCGTCGATCTCGCCTATGCTGCTTCCGCCTCTAATCTTAGCGTGGTTATCGTGGATGCTATTGCTTCCGTCGGTAGCGTCGTCTCTGCCCGAGCTTATGTTTTTGCCGCCTAGATTGCCTGCATTCTCCTTTACTATTACGGTGTTTCCTTTATTGCCGAATAGCTCAGTAGCACCCGCAGCCTTGTTGGAATTTTGATTTTGCATTAGCTCGCTTTGATCGAAGTTGGGGTCTATCCAAGAGCGAGTTAGAGTACCCTTTTGCATGATTAAATTCTTATTGTTTTCGACCTCGATCGTGGTTCCGGTGATTTGATAGTGATCTTTGTCGGTAATCGTATAAATTTGATTATCTTGCACGGTTTGCGCGGCTCTAGTGATCGTGCCGCCGCCTGAATTATGGATTAGATAGTACTTTCCTTCGCCTAGATCTGATTTTATACCCTCTATCTTTGTGTCGTTTAAATTTGTATTGCCGCTAGTGGTTAGAGTAAGAGGCGCATCAGCTTCGGTAGTGGAATATAGATCGTGAAAATTTATAGAGCCGAAATTTTTAATGTCCTTGGCTTTTTTCACGCTGCCGCCGACCCAATTTTCGATATGTAAGGTATTGGTTTTATCCGTAGGCTTATTGCTGCCGTAGATCGTGCCGTTTATCGTGCCGCCTCTAAAATTTACGTTGCTATTCTCGACGCTGCCGCTTGTAGCGTAGCCCGCAAAGACGTCTCCTGCTATCGTCGTTCTTTCTTTATTGATATAAACGACTGCATTTTTGACGCTTCCCGCGCGTGCGCCGTAGACATTGCCGCCTACGTGCACGCCTTTGTTGGAGTCGAATGCCCCTAGAGTAACTCTATCGCCGTCCGATTCGCCTGCGATACCGCTTGCTGCAGCGACATCACCTTTTACGGTACCTTTGTAAAGATCGACTACGCTTCGCGAGCTTGAAGCGCCGCCCAAAGAGCCCGTGACACTGCCTACGATTGCATCGTCGTTATTGATCTCTACGCGATTTGCGCTCATTACGCTAGCGCTATTTGCTTGGCCGCCTACTACTTGGTAATTTTGCGCTTTTAGCTTTGCGCTTATGGATACGGAGTTTGCGCTAGAGTTTCCGCTTCCGCCTGCTGCGCCCCAAATTCTACCACTACCGCTTAAAGTAATAGTGCTTGTGCCGCCGTAATAAGGCGCCGTTATATTGACGCTATTAGAGTTACTTTGCCCTGTGGAGGATTGAGCGCCGAATATATCAAAGCTTCCTCTAAATGTGCCACCTTTGATAGTTATTCTATTTGATACGGCATCGCCGCCGCCGCTTACTATACCGCCCACGATTACGTTTGTAACGGAGCCGTTGCCAATAGTGCCTCCGTCGATCGTTACAGCGTTGGAGGAGGCTTTTTTATCCGCTCCACTTCTGCCGCCGATGATATTGTAATGTCTATTTGAGCTACCGCCGAAGTTATCGGCATTTCCCGTGATTTCGGCGCCGTATTTTACAAAAACCTGATTTCGCGTCGCTTCGCCTTCGTTGCCCGTTTTTGACGCCGCTATGCCTTGCCCGCCTACAACCAAATTTACCTTAGAGCCGTTTTCCAAGCTCACGTAATTATCAGATACTCCCTTGGCCTCGGCGCCTATTGCGATACCCACGTAAGCGTTTGCGCCTCTAATCGTAAGTCTATTGTTGGAGGCGGAGCTTAACTCAGTAAAGCCAGCGATCCCGTCGCCGCTTCCTCCGCCGTAAATCACGCTGCCGGAATAATCCGTCCCGCCGCTTGCAACGCCCGTAATCGTCGTAATATTGCCATTTGGGCTGGTACTTCCGCTGCCGCTAGTATTGCCGCTAAATCCCGCCGAATAGAGGTTATTATGGGTATGGATAAGCGGCGGATTAGAATCTGCATTGCAAAGCGCTTGTGCGGGCGCTAGTGCGAGCACCGCTGCGAGGCTAAGCATAGAGGAGCAGATGGATTTTTTCATATATTGATCCTTTAAAATTCATAAAGTTTGCGATTATACATAAAAATAGATCAGTTTGCAATATGAAAATCACTGATCGGTTTTTAAAAGAGGAGGGCTGCGTTTGTAATTTTAAGTAGTAAAAATTTACTCTTTGCGCAGAATAAATTCTTGACTGCAAAATTTAACCCTTTTTTAGGGGGGGCATTTTGAGCGGATTGCAAGTGGTAAAAAAATCTTAGTAAAGAGATTCTGAGTAAAATTTGAAACAAGAAAAATCTGAGCTAAATTAATTCTGGCAATTTCAAGCTGCGGTAAAATTTATGCAGGATAAATTTTAAACGAGCGGAATTTTATATAAACGCCGTTTCGCCTGCGAAAAAGCTTTTTTGAAAAATTTAAACGAGCAAGATTGCGCGATAAATTTTATGTGACCCCCGCTGCAAGAGCTAAAGCATAGCAAGCAGGAGATAAAATTTACGTGATAAATCTTGCGTGATAAATTTTAAAATAAGCCGCAAATCCTACAAAAAGCTGTAAATTCCATCTAGCAAGAAATATCTTTTATCCGCAGCGCCGTGATAAAATGGATTAAAAGTCCCTTCGTATGCCTTTTCAAAAAAGCCCTCTTTGCTTAGCTTTATAAGCTCTGCATTGACGAAATCCAGTAGCTCTTTATTGCCCTTCTGCACGCCAATACCCATGAAATCGGGCTTACCTAGCGTTTTAAGCGGTACTTCCACCTCGCTATCGACTACCGGATATGCCATTGCGATTAGATTATCGGTCGCGTAGGCGTCCACGTCGCCGTCTTTTAGCATGCGGTAGCACTCTCTGGCGATCTTACAAAATGTAAAATTTCCAAAACCTTCTTGTTTAAAAAATGCCTCGCCCGTACCGCCGCTTTCGAGCAAAATTCTCTTCTCTCGCAGATCCGCTAAGGATTTTATTCTATCGGCTTTGCGGGTTAAAACTCCAAGATTTACTGAAAAATACGGTGTTGAAAAATCGATCTGCTGCGCGCGTTCAGGCGTAATGGTAATCGTAGCGATGACGATATCTACGCGGTTATTTACTAGTGCTGGAATTCTATCCTCGACCTTCATCGGCACAAGCTCGATTCTGCCGCCTTTTTCGACGAAAAGATCATTTGCTATGGCCTGAGCCATCGTAACTTCAAAACCCTCAAAAGTTCCATCGTTTAGCTCGCTAAAAGGAGGCTGTCCGTCGTAAACGCCGATGCGAACGACGCCTTTTGATCTGATCTGTTCCAAACTATCGGCGAAAGCAACGATAAATGGTAGCAACATTGCAAGAAGCAATTTCATGGCAAATCCTTAAATTTAATCTCTTTTCCGCTTTCAAATGAAGCAGGAAATTTTATTTGCTAAAATTCTAAAAACCGAACTTAAAATTTAAAGTAAGCTCTTAGAGCATATTATAAATTCCATCTAGCAGAAAATATTTCTTATCCGCCGTACCGCGATAAAATGGATCAAAACTCTGCTCGTAGGCCTTTTTGAAAAAGCCCTCTTTGCTTAGTTTAATGAGCTCTGCATTGACGAAATCAAGTAGTTCTTTGTTGTCTTTCTGTACGCCAATGCCGATGAAATCGCTAGGACCTAGGTTTTTAAACGGCACTTCCAAAGTATCATCGATGACGGAATATGCAAGCACTATGAGATTGTCGTTTATATAGCCGTCCGCATCGCCATTTCGAATCATTTCGTAGCATTCCTTAGCCGAAGCGCAATGGCCTAAATTTTTAAATCCCTTGGTTTTGAAAAATTTCTCGGCTACTGTCGCATCGCCTTCGAATACGATCTTTTTATCATGAAGCTGCGCAATATCGGTAAAAGCGTCGGCTTTGCGCGTTAATACGCCCAAATTTACGGAAAGGTAGGGGAGGGAGAAATCGATCTTTCTTTTTCGTTCGTTGGTGATGCTAAATAGGCCGATCACCAAATCAAGCTTATTTGCCTCTAAAAATGGAATCCTATCATTTACGCTTAGTGGGATAAACTCGATTTTGCCCTCTTTTTTGCCGAAAATTTCTTTAGCGATAGCGTTTGCAAGATCGATTTCAAATCCTTCAAATTTGCCGCCATTAGACTCGCAAAGCGGCGGATGAGCATCTCGCACTCCGATGCGAATGACGCCGTTTTGTCTGATTTGATCTAGGCTATCGGCAAAAAGCGCCGCACAAAATAGAGCCGCTATAAAAAGTAGTTTCATTTTATGTCCTTAAAATTGGATTTCGCATATTATCCGCTTATCATAAATGACGTTTTAGTCGAAGCCGTTAGATAAAACACTGCTAAATTTCGTCCTAAAATATGGCATAGAGCCCGTCTAGTAAGAAATATTTTTTATCTGCAGCGCCTTGATAAAATGGCTTGAAAGTTTCATCGTAAGAACGTTCGAAAAAGCCCTGTTTGCTAAGTGCAACCAGCTCTTTATTTATCAGATCAAGCAGTTCGGTATTGCCTTTGCGCACCCCGATGCCTAAGAATTCTGGATTACCTAGATTTTGGATTGCTACTTCTAAGTTATCATCGATAATGGAATAAGCTAGCACGATGAGATTATCGTTAACGTAAGCATCGGCTTTGCCTTGCTTAAGCATATCGTAGCATTCGGTAGTAATGGAGCAATGGATTAGATTGTGGATTTTATTTTTATACAAAAAATTTTCTGCCGTAGTACCGTTACCCTCTACTAAGACTTTTTTGTTTGAAAGATCGTCTATACTTTTGATGCCGTCGCTTTTACGTGTCAAAACTCCCAGGCTCATCGAAAAATATGGATAAGAAAAGTCGATTTGCCTTTTTCTATCTTGCGTTATCGTGATGGTCGCGACTGCAAGATCTACCTTATCGTTTTGTAATGCAGAGATCCTATCGCTGGCATTTAAAGGGACGAACTCGACTCTACCGCGCTTATCGCCGAATATGCTCTTGGCTATAGCGTCTGCAAGGTTGATTTCAAAGCCTTCGAAATTACCACTTTTTTCATCACTAAAAGGCGGCCTACCATCACGAACACCTATTTTAACGACTCCGGCAGATCTGATCTGCTCCAAACTGCCCGCAAAAACACCGCTGCAAAGTGCAAAAATAATGCAAAAAAGTAGCTTCATAAACTATCCTTTTCTTAAATTTTATATTATCCCTTAGATATTGCGTGATTTTACCCTAAAATAGTTAAACATAACTTCAATTACATAATACGGATTGCTAAATCGGCAGTAAGTGAACGAGATTAGAATTTAAGAAGCGATAGATAAAATTCTATGAAGTGAAATTTAGCCGTAGCGAAATGTCGCGCAGGAAAGTATAGACTTTAATTAAAATTTATATATCGTAATCTATGCCGTAGTTTTTGCAGCACCGGCATATAATTTGATTTGGAATTTATCCATCGTGCCGCTTGCTTTTCGAGCCGGAATTTTTACGTCTTGCCTACGTGCCGCATATTTCGCAATAAAATTTTAAAATTTGCTTGGGTTGAAATTCTGTTTTGTGTTATAGAATTTTGCGGTATTTTAAAACTATTTTTCGCCGACTTCTACGATTTTGCTTAGCACGTATTGCTCCAGCTCGCGTCTAGGCACGTCGTTTTTGAGCGCTTCGTTGTAGATATTTTCGACTATGCGGCTGTATTTTTCGTAGGGAAAGTAGAGGAAATGGTTTGCCCAAGCGCGTTTGATGAGCTCATGCGTTAGCTTTTTTCTAGCCCATGCCTTAAAGCAATCAAAGCCGATAAAAACCGCCGACGTCGCTATGATCGTAAATAAAATGGAGAAGTGAAAGTCGATCTTTTCAAACATCGCGTGCGTCAGCGTTATTAAAAACATTACGCAGACGAATGCGAAGCAGGCGAAGATCACGTAGGATTTGCCGTAGTTAAATTTAAAATTTAGCTTCGAAGGATCGACGAGCATCCCGTCGTTAAACTCGGCGTTGGCTTCGAGTAGATCGCGGAAAAGCACGGGTTTATGCGACACATGAAACATAATTTCTAAAAGCCTATCTTTAAAATTTGATTTATCCATCGGAGTTCCTTCGATTTTTGCGGCATTATATCTTAAATTAAATTGTTATAAGATAAAATGATGCGAAATTTCAAGGAGCGATTATGTTTGAAATCAGCGGAATGAGCGGCGACGAGATAGTTTATATTAACGGTAAGCTTTGCAAGGCCAAAGAGGCCGCGATAAGCCCTTTTGATCGCGGTTTTGTGCTTGGAGACGGCATTTATGAGGTAGCGCCCGTGGTAAATTCTAAAATTTGCGACAGGGCGGATTTTTGGGAGCGCTTTGAACGTAGCGCCGCGCAGATCGAGCTAAAAATTCCGTATTCTCGCGAAAAATATGAGGAAATTTTATATGAGCTCATCGCGCGCAATGGAGTGAGCGAAGGCGCTTTCTACACCCAGATCACAAGAGGTGCCGCGATGCGGGATTTTGATTACGTCCGCGGCATAGAGCCTAGCGTCTTTGCTTTTGTGTATCATACGCAAATTTTTGATAATCCGCTCGCAAAAGAGGGGATCGAGATCGTAAGCCTGCCCGAGATCCGCTGGCACAGGCGCGATATAAAATCGATCTCGCTTCTCGCGCAGTGCATCTTAAAGCACGAGGCCCACAAGGCGGACGCTTATGAGTGCTTTTTGATCGAGGATGGGCTCGTTACCGAGTGCTCGAGCTCCAGCGCGTTTATCATCAAAGATGACGTTCTGATCACGCGACCGCTTTCAAACGACATACTGCCCGGCATCCGCCGCAAGGTGATCTTGGGCCTTGCCGAGCAGGCGGGGCTGAGCGTGCAGCAGCGGGCGTTTGGAATGAGCGAGGTTTATGAGTCCGATGAGGCCTTTATCAGCGCGGCGACGCTGATGGTGCTGCCGATCGTAAAGGCAGACGGCAGAGCGATCGGGGGCGGCACAGTCGGCAAATATGTACCGCGCCTGCGCGAGATGTATGCCGCGCGACTAAGAGCCGAAGCGGGACTGTAATAGGACGGTCAAATTTAGCCCGTTAAATTTAAACTATGCGGGCTGATTAAATTTTGCTTTCTAGCTCCCCGGTTATGTGACCCAGTTCGCTTACTAATTCTAAAATCTCAGCCAGTTCGTATTGATGAGCATACGCTGTTCCGGTTGTCGGAGGTATGCTAAATAGCTCTGTTTCAAAGCGGTTCGGCGCGCCGTTTAGAAATAGGTAAAATTTATTATCCATAAACGCCGCGCTTATGCTAAATTTATGGTAGTATCGCTTTAGCTCGTTTAGTCGCTCCATCAGCGCAGGCGTCAATAGATATCGAGCTTCGACCTTGTCGTCGGCAAACACGCGAAATTCGCTATTAAAAATGACGTTGTCCATTAGCTCCTTCTCGCCTAAAATTTTTGTATTTAGCTCGCGGCTCGCCAAGATGGTTTTGGCGTAAAATCTCTTGCCGAATTCGCATATCAGCACGCTGCCGTTAAAATCCATATACGCATCATATAAGCTCATCGCAAGCGAAGCTAGCTTCACATAGGTATTGTCTATGCCTAGATCGTAGTTCTTTTTGATTCTAATCGCTTCGCTGAGGCTAAATTTTACCCCATCCCATTCGCCTTTTATCTCATCTTCGCTGATAAAATCGGAGTTTGCAAAGATTCCCGCTCGCCTAAATTCCTTCGTGCTTATGCCACGTCCTGGCAAATAAGTAAGCTGCGGATACGCCTGCGAGATCGCCGTGCGTACCAAAACTTTTTTGTAAAATAGTTTATATTCATAAGCGGCGTCCGCAATGCCGTCGTAAATGCAAGCAACATAAATAATCAAAAGCACCGCATAGATAAGATAGACTTCGATCATCTTGTAATCCGTATCATCGTCTGTTTTAAATACCGCATCGATCGCAAACATCACGATAAACGGAAACAGATACAAAAATGCTATCTTGACATAGATCATCACTACCTTGCAAATACACTTTTTTTGTTTGGCTCTACTTAGCGCTATCGCTCTTTCTAGCTGCATGCGTTTCCTTAAATTTTTTGATCCGAAATTTTATAAAATTCATTCTCTTGATAAAATTTCACCACGGCTTCATCCGCGCTTGCGCTGCGCTGCAAATACCGCAGCAAGGGCTCTGTGCGCGTATATATCACCCCGAGCCCCGCAAGGCTCGTCGCGCGCGAAAGCGCCACGTAGAGCTGCCCCTTGGCAAAGATCCTGTCGATGTCGCAGATGAGCTGCGGGATGCTCATGCCTTGGGATTTGTGGATCGTGATGGCGTATGCGAGCTTGAGCGGGAACTGATAATACCGCGCCAGCACGATCTGCTCGGCATCCGCGCCGCTTGCGGCGATCTCGCTTAGTTCGTATGTTTGCAGCCCCACGCGGCTTAGTATGCCCGAGGGCTTTTTTACGACCACGCTTTCGATCTCGTCGCCGGAGCTTTTTTCGATCTTTTCGACGACGCCTTGCTCGCCGTTAAAAAACTCGCCGCTTTTGTTTGCGGTAAACAGCACCTTTGCGCCCTCTTTTAGCGTCAGACTTTGCGGCGTATTTAGCGAGGCGATCCATTTTTGAATTTTCTGCTCGCTCACTCCGCTTTGTAGCGCTTCATAAACGCCTTCAAAGCTGCTCTGCGGTGCGCTAAGCTTGGCTAATCTGGCGCTATTTATCGCATCTACTTCGGCGTTTCGGCCCGAGATTATCGTAGCGTTCGGCTCAGCTCGCGCGGCATCGATGAGCAAAGATCGCATCAGCTCCGCCGTCTGCTCGCTTGCGATGCCGAGCCGCAGCTCGCAAAGTAGGCGGTATAGCGCCGCATCCGCGGTGCGCTTAGAGCCTATCATCTCGACGTAAAAAAACTCGCACTGCCTCCACGCGTACGATCCGAAGGCGTAATCTGAGTCGCTAAATAGGCTCGCGCGCGGCGCACTCTCGCCCTCTTTGCGCACCGGCGGAAGCTGATAAAAATCGCCCGTAACGAGCAGCCGTCCGTTAAATTTAGAATTTGAAATTCTAAGATAGATCATCTCGAAAAGCTCGGCGCCGATCATCGAAATTTCATCGATCACGATGAGGTCTGCGAGGGCTAAAATTTTTTGTAGCTCGCTTAGTTTGCCGCTTTGTTTGCGATCGAAGCTTTTTAACTCCTCGTGGTTTTTGCAGATGCCGAAGCGGAAGAAGCTATGCACGGTCACGCCGCCGATCTCTACGGCGCTGATGCCGGTGCTGCCGAGTATGATGACGAGCTTGCCGCGAGCGCGGTAATCCTTGATGAGCTCTTTTATCACGTAGCTTTTGCCCACGCCTGCGCCGCCCGTGATGAAAATATTGCGATCTTTTAGCTTCTGGATGATGAAATTTATCAAGTTTTTTCCTATTTTTTGGCAAAATTATAGCCAAAATTTTTTAAAAGGCATTTTGTTTGAAACGATTAGTATCTCTCATCTTCGCGGCTTTAGTTCTTGCAGGTTGCGGTAAAACCGTCCATAAATTTATCCCTGAAAATCCCGCTGTTTTGGATCTCGAATACGCTCAAAACAGCGAGCGGCTGCCGGCTCCCGCTTCGGTGCAAAACATAAGCGGAAGCGCGTTTAAGAGCCGCTATTTTAAAATTTGGTTTGACGATGCGCCGATTAAAGCCGAAATCGATACGTTTTGGGGGCTTAATTACGCCAAGGGACGCCACTTTGACGCCGCAGGCAGGATATACGACGATGCAGTTTATCAAAGCATTCGCGCAAACGCCAATGAAGAGGCATTTGGGCTGATCTCCGCGCCCGCTATAACGGTAAAAAACGCGCTACTGCGAAATATCCCAAGCAACTTGCCGATTTTCGGCGATCCGAGCGAGCCGGGGGAGGGAGAGCCGTTTGATTACGCCGCAAATTCCGCCGTGGGCGTGGGCTATCCGATGCTGCTGTCGCATTACAGCAGAGACGGTGCGTGGGCGTTCGTGCGCAACGACGGCGTGTGGAGCTGGATCAGAAGCGACGCGATAAAGCGCATCAGTCCGCAGCAGGCGGATATCTATGCAAATTCTAAATTTATAACGATCCTGCGCGACGGCGCGGTCATTTATGATGAGAGCGGTGCGGAGCTTTTTAGGGCACGTACCGGCACGATCCTGCCGTATGATTTTAGCGGCGAGCGCGATCTTGGCGGCACGCTCGGCGTGCGGAGCGGTTTCGGCGGCGAAATTTTAACGCAGTTTGGCAGCAAGAGGTATTTCGTCAGCGCGGAGGATGCGAGGCTTTGGCCCGCGCCGCTTGATGAGCAAAACTCAAAGATCGTAGCCGCTAGCCTGCTCGGGCAGAAATACGGCTGGGGCGGGTATAAATTTCTTCGCGATTGCTCGCTTATGACGAAAGACTTTTTGGCAAATTTCGGGCTGTGGCTGCCGAGAAATTCTAAGGCGCAATCGGGCCGCGGCGAGCGTTTTTCGCTGGCGGGGATGAGCGCGGATGAAAAGCTTAGCTTCATCGGCAAAAACGGCGTGGCGTATAGAACCCTGCTATATATGCCCGGCCACGTGATGCTCTATGTAGGGCAGGTGGACGGCAAGCCGGCGGTGCTGCACGACATCTGGGGGCTTCGCACGATGGACGGCGAGCGCGCAGTCATCGGGCGCACGGCGATCACGTCGCTTACTATCGGCTCGGATCGCGCGGACATCGCCGAGGATCGACTGCTGATCTCGCGTATCAGCGCTATGAGCGTGCTTTCGGGCGAGGATGACGCTATCTCGGACGATCGGTTCGCTCCTGAGGATCCGAGCACTCTGTCTGCGTATGCGAGCGGAAATTAGGCTGCTTGCGGGTATGGGCGTGAATTGGACTTCGCTTAGTAGCCGTCGTCATAGTTTGCTTTTGCCGTTGGTGGAGTCGTGCGCTTGACGATGCTGTGGTGCGCGCAAGCGTAAATTTAAAATGGTGTTTTAAGTACTGCGCCATTTTAAATTTAGCCTAGACGGCGAGCAAATTTGAAATTTCGGCCTTAAATTTAAACTAAATTTAAGCCTATATCTCGCAGTCCTTAAAATTTTGGGCGAAATTTTAAAATTAACCCGCAAGTCTAGTTAAAATTTTAAAAGCTCTATCTAAATTTACGCTCTGCTTTAAAGCTCAATCGCGCGCCGTTCTCTTAAAAGAACAAAAAATATCTCGGCGTTTTGCGTTTATACTCCAAATACTCCCGCCCGTAGGCTTGCTCGCAGTAGCGCTCCTCGCCGAGAACCACGAGATGGTTGTATATGGCAAAGGGCACTATCACTAAGAGTAGCCACAGCGACGCCGAAGCGACGCAAACGCCCGCCATGCCGAGGAAATAAAAGAAATACATCGGATTACGCGATAGGCGGTAGATGCCGCCCTGTGCGGCTCTGTCCGCAGGGGCCGCCGCATAGTCGTAAAACGCCTTGATGAAGCCCGCAAAAGCCGCTATGTAGATCACCGCTCCGATCCAAAACCATGCGCTGCCCGTCTTAAGCGGCACGAACACTGACAAAATGAGCAGCGCTACTTGCAGCAGCGAGCTTATGATCGCATTTCGCTTATCCGCGAGCGTGTACCACGAGGTATCGGTGGCGCGCTTGCCGACCTCTTTGTAGATAAACATATACGCGAACTGTATCAGCACCATCGCAAATGAGGGTATCCAAGCGCCCGCTAGAGCAGGCTCAAGCGTCGTAAAAAATGAAATTTCCATGACCGTCCCTTTCGCTTTAAATTTTATCTTGCAGCTTTGTTTTGCCCTTGTTTGCTTGCCGTTGCTTTGTCCTTTTTCACCCGCTGCGAGTTTAAATTTTATTCCGTCTCGCACTGTATATTCGGGTGTACTGCTTGCTTGGTACGCCGCGCGTTAGGGGTGCCGCTTCGGTTGGGGCTATGCGGCATCGACGCCGTCATTTAGGTATCGACGCGCCAAGCGCCGATGGGATCTGCACTTTATGTGGGCGGCATTCGCACTTCAACGCGCCAAAAATGCGATAGTGCCGCTTGTTTTGACGATACGACGACGCCTGTTCGCCCGTATGACTAGACGATTTGTCTATCCGGTGCTGAGATAGGCGGATTGTCTATTCGGCGTCGATGTGCCGTTGCATGATGAGCGTTCGGCACGGATGCTGCCTACTAGGTGCGGCGCTGATACCGTTCGTTTGGTGCCGCGCGCTCTATTTACCCTCCGGGCTAAGTCCTTTTAAAATATAGCCAAATTCCGCGTCGCTTAGCTCATAATTCATAAATTTTTTATAAAACGCTTTCGTTTCGGCCTTTATGTCGATGTCGGCAAAAAGCTCCGGCTGGATAGTTTTGGCTGCCCATAAAATTTGAAGCACCGCATCCGCGCCGTATCGATCCCAGTTGAAAACCCCGCGCGGATTGCCGTAAACGCGCCCGTTTTTGACCGCATCCGTACCGCTGTAGATCGGGCTAGCTTTGATCTGAGCTACCGCATCTTCGTTGTGATCGCCGCCCACGATTATGATCTGCGGGTTGCTAGCGATGATCTCCTCGGCGGTGATCGTTTTCATCGGGCCTTTGGTGGCGGTGATCGCATTCGTGCCGCCGGCTAGCTCTATCCAAGAATCGATGAGCGTGCCCTTGCCGTCGATCTTTAAAAGATCGCTTCCGCCTACGATGTGAAGGACGCGCGGGCGCTTATCGGGGCTTAAATTTGCGGTGCGACCGCTAACCAAAGCGATATTTTTATCTAAATTTGAGACGAGATCCTTCGCTCTTTGCGGGGCGTCGCCGCCTAGCATATCGCCGCACATCCTGATGCTACGCCTCATCTGCTCGTAATCGCTAAAGGATGCCTTTAAAACGGTAAAGCCCTGCTTAGCTAAATTTTCGCCTGCCAGTGCGGTTGGGACGATGACTACGTCGGGGTTACGGCTCATCAGCTCCTCTAAATTTACGTCGTTATTTTTTAGCAGCACGGGGATCTGCGCCAGGCGCGGATAAATTTTAAGAAACCATGCGTTTTTGCTGATATTATCGGTGGTGGCGACGATCTTATCCGCTCCGCCCAGAGCCAGTAAAATTTGATTGTTCGAGTGCCAGAGTGCCGCGATACGCTCAACTTTCGCGGGGATTTTGATCTCAGCTCCGTCCATATCCTTGATAGTTCTAAGCTCTGCCGCACTCGCAAAAAGCGCGCTTGCAAAAAGCAGTAGTAAAAATTTTTTCATTTTTTCTCCTAAACGGTATTGAAATATACGCTGCGATATTACAAAAAACCTCATTAAAATTGCGTAAATTTTAACCGCTGTCGTCGCGATCATTTATTATTTTTCAAAGTAAATTTTTATATAATCCATTTTAAATTTAGCATTTTTAAAGGAGAGAAAATGGGTGAAATTTTATATTTGATAGGCACCGCCGTCGGGGTTTTGGCGGTGCTTTTCATCATCGTGCCGCTGTTTTTCAGACGTGTAGTGGAGACGAACGAAGTGCATATCGTCCAGAGCGCGCGCAAGACGACGAGCTACGGCAAAGATACCGGCAACGGTAACAGCTACTACGAATTCCCGAGTTGGGTGCCGGCGCTGGGCGTTACGAAGATCGTTTTGCCGGTCTCGGTCTTTAGCATCAAGATCGAGGATTACGAGGCGTATGATCTTGGCAGGCTTCCTTTTGTTGTCGATATTACAGCGTTTTTTAGGATCGTGGATTCAAATTTAGCCGCGCAACGCGTCAATAATTTTCAAGACCTTAATAATCAGCTCACAAACATCATTCAAGGCTCGATCCGCTCGATCCTTTCGAGTCGCGTGCTTGAGGATATCTTGCAGATCCGCTCCGAGCTTGGGGATGATTTTACCAAGGCTGTAAAGACGCAGCTGCAAAACTGGGGTATCGAGCCCGTCAAAAACATCGAGCTGATGGATATCCGCGATAGCAGCGGCAGCAAGGTTATCTTTAACATCATGGAGAAGAAAAAATCCCAGATCGAAAAGGAAAGCCGCGTCGAGGTCGCAAACAACACCAAGCTCGCCCAGATCGCCGAGATCGAAGCTGCGCAGGCAACCGAAGTGCGCCAGCAGGAAGCCAATAAGATGGTGGGCCTTAAGACCGTCGAAAACGAGCGAGAGGTCGCGATCTCAAAGGAGCAGGCCGAGCAGCTCATCAAGGATCAGCAAAAGATCACGCAGGAAAAGGCGATGGAGGTCGTGCGGGTAAACGACGTCAAGCAGGCTGAGATCAAAAAGCAAGTGGAGATCGTAAAAGCCGAGCAGGAGCAGCGCAAGATCGAGATCGACGCCGAAGCGCGTAAAAACGCCAAAATCCGCGACGCCGAAGCGATCAAGGAAAATCAAATTTTAGTAGCGCAAGGCGATAAAGAGAAGCAGTTTCTCGCCGCCGCGGCGCTTTTGGAGATGAAGGACAAAGAGGCGCAGGGTACGCTAAAGATAGGCTCTGCCGAGGCCGAGGCGCTTAGGTTAAAAGAGCTCGCGCCGGTAAACGCACAGATCGAGCTCGCGCGCGAGATCGGCGAAAATCAGGGATACCAGACCTATCTCATTTCGATCAAACAGATCGAAGCAAACCGCGATATCGGTCTGGAGCAGGCCAAGGCGCTAAGCGCGGCGGATCTTAAGATCATCGCGAACGAAGGCAGCGTGGGCGAGGGGATGAGTAAATTCGGCGAAATTTTAAGCGCCAAAGGCGGCACGCAGCTAGCCGCGATGCTCGAAGCGCTAAATCAAAGCGAGGTCGGCAAAAAGGTGCTGGATAAAATTTCAGGCGCCAAGAGTGAGGACAAATCCGAATAATATTCGCAGTCTCGGGCGAGTAGAATTTTAAATTTATACGCTAGTGGCGCTGCAGACGAAATTAAATTTGAGTAATGGCTAGCGGCACAGCGCGGGCGAGCAAATTTGAGCGGTCTGCTCGTCTGTGCGGTTTGACTGCCTGCATTAGATAAATTTAAGGTGCTAGCGAAATTTAAAGGTTGCGAAATTTCAAATACTCGCGGAATTTCGGATTTTTGTGGGATTTTAAAACGTCGTGGAATTTTAAATATCGTGAAATTTAAACGCCGCGAAATTTCAAACGCTCGTAAAATTTCAGCTTCTCGTGAGCGGGTATTAAAGACGGCGCGGTGTCGCAAGTATTCGCAGGGCGCCGAAACTGCGGGTAAATTTTAAAAAATTGGCAAGGCGAGATTTAAAATTTAGGCGCGGGTGCATAGCGCTCACGGATTGCACTTAGTAGTTGTAGGTTGCCGCCAAATGCTTGAGCTCTGCCGCCTAGCGGTCAAATTTCGCCGACTAGCGAGGCTAAATTTATTCGGTTCGCATGAAATTCAGGAAGCGCGAGCCGTTTGAGGCAGCGTAAAATTTAACCCGCCCGCATAAAATTTTAAGGAGCGCACGATGCCAAACGCCGTAAATTCCGCGCAGTACCAAGCGCGCATCAAGCAGGCGGAAGCTCTTTTTGAGGGGCAAAATTTTACCCGGCGCCAAACGATAAATTTGGGTAGCGGATATGAGATCGTAAAGGACGCATATAGGCCCAGCACGGCAAGCTTTGGCGGCGGCGAATACACGCTGTTTGATACTCACAAAACGTAGATAAAAAGCTGGCGCTGCATAGACGACGGAAATGGCGGCTGCGTAGCCCATCTCAAAAGCCGCGCGATAAAAAGCTGGCGCTGTATAGACGATCGGGCGGAATTTTTCAGCCTGATCCGCCACGCAAACGGCAAATTTTACCTTGTTTTTCGTCAGGATCTATACGGCTACAGCGTGCTTGATCTAGCCTCAGCGCAGATCATGCGCTTCGTGCCGGACGCCTGGCTAGACGGCAAAGAGAGCTTCATTTGGGACGGCGTGCACTATCTGCGGGGTTGGGACGCGCTGGCCGTGAGCGGTTGCTACTGGGGCGCTCCAAACGGCGTGCATTTGGTGAGCTTTGCCGAGCCGATGAGCGAAGAGCAGAGATATGTAGACGTTTTAGACTGCATGCAGGGCGGTTACGACATCTACGAGCAGGCTGATTTTGCGGGCTTTGAGGGTAATGAACTGAGCCTAAAATGTTTTCGCGCGGACACCTTGCGATATGAAAAAGTAAAAATTTCGCGCGAGCGCTACCGCGAATGGATGCGCGAAGCAAAACGACTATAAGCTTTAAATTTACTAAATTTTGCGCTTAAATTTAAAGACTCGCAAAACAGTAAAATTTAATTACAAGCCGCAAAAAGCGGAATTCAGAGAGACCAAATGGGCTGAAATAAGGAATACGGATGTTTTTTGAATACATTTTAATCGGCGCCTGCGTGGGCTTTATCAGCGGATTTTTCGGCATCGGCGGCGGCACCGTCGTGGTGCCCGTGATGATGCTCTTCGGCTACGATGTCAAGTACGCCATCGGCATCAGCATCATGCAGATGATCTTCAGCTCGATTTTCGGCTCGTTCGTAAATTTTAAAAGCAAAATGCTCGACGTCGCGCCGGCGCTGGTGCTAGGGCTCGGGGGCTTTTGCGGCGCGCTTAGCAGCGGCTTTATCGTAAGCTATTTTTCCTCAAAATTTCTTCTGGGCACGCTCATTTTAGTGCAGATCATAAATTTAATCAAACTATTCAAAACCCCGACCGAGCCCACCGGCGAGGCTAACGAATCCAAAATTTTACTCTTTATCGTGGGGCTTGCGGTAGGCGCCGTAGCGATCAGCGTGGGTATCGGCGGCGCGGTATTCGTGATGCCTATTTTGATCAGCTTTTTAAACTACGACATCAAAAAGGCCGTCAGTACGGGGCTATTTTTCGTAATATTTTCCTCAAGTGCGGGCTTTCTGAGCCTTTCCGCGCACGGGCTCGTGTACTACAAGATCGGCGCGTTGCTAGGCATCGGCTCGCTAGCGGGTGTTTACGCGGGCGTCAAAACCTCGCACAAGATCAGCAAAAAAGCTCAAAAGCGCTGGATGATCGCACTTATCGTCACGATACTTTGTATAACGGTTAGAAAATTTTTGGCTTTGAGCTAGGCGTGCTTGCCGAATCGAAGCTAAAATCGGATCTAAATTTAGTCGCGGCGCCTTGCCGCTAAATTTAACTCAAATTTAAAGGCTTATCAATGAACGAAGCTCGAATTTCGCTAGCGGGCAAAATTTCGGACTCACTAAAGCGCCTGATCGCGGGCAAACTTGGCTCGCAGTACAAGGGCGAGGCGCCGTATTCGGGGTGTCGCGTGCAAGAGGGGTATTTTAATTTTTTGGGCGTAGAGTGCCGCGGATCACGTATCAGGCTCTACCTTCACGACTTTGGCGCGGACAGCTTCAGAGCCGATGCGCCCGAGATAGACGAGCTAGAGCGCGAGGAGTTTGAGGCCATCGTCCCGCTTATCGCAAAGAGCGTGGAGGAGGAGTTTTTGGCTGAAGCAAATCTGCCGTTTTTTGCGTATAAGCTGGATTTGGCGGTCAAATTTGAAGGTGCGAGCGAAAGCTTGGCGCAGCGCAGCTGCGAGCATAAATTTTACTTTGAAAACGCTGCGCGAAAAGCCGAGCTAAAGCGCAAAATGGACGATTATATAGACGAGCTCATCATCCGCCGCGATAAAAAGATCAAAGACGGCCGCGAGATTTTCGTGCTTATGGACCGCATTTTCGATCTTTCGCTTATGGATTACGACGAAGCGGCGCTTGCGTCGCTGCTTGAGCGGGTTATCGCCGCGGTGCAGGACGTCAAAAACAGACGGCTTTTGGGGGATTTTATCATCGCGCTAGAGAATAATCTGCGGCGCTGGAAAGAGGAGAAATTCTTGCCGAAATTTTACGATATCAGCGATGACGGTTGGAGTAAAGATTACGAGCTTAAAAAGGACTTTATGCGGCAAAACGTGGACGCGGGCGAGCTTACGTTTTTCGTGCGGGCGGCGCTTTGGAATATCAAATTTAAGCGCTATAGCTGGGATGTGAATGGATTTGGAGTGCGCGGCTAAAATTTTTGGCTCGGCGCAGGCGCAAAGCTATCTGGATCGCGGCACGGGCGAGCTTGAGGGAGGGCTAGTAAAATTTAAAGATGCGGACGTAGAGTGCAGCGCAAACGACGTTTTCGCGCAGGTGCGCGTGAAAATCAAAAATGAAACGGCGAGCGCGTATAAAAAGGCGCTAAATTTCATCGTAAAGCTTCTGCAAACGGGCTTTGCTGCGAGCTACGCCGTAAAGCTTAGCTCCAAGGCGCAGAAAGTTTATCTGCCGATCAAAGGCCTTGCGCCCACGCAGACGCACCGCTTTTTTGCCGCCGCGCTCGCGCACGGGCTCGACGAGGAGCTTGAGCTTTACGCGAACGAGGCGCTAAAGCACAAGTTTGAGTTCTACGCCGACACGGACGGCGAAAAGTGCCTGATGAGCGGCAGCTACGCAGTTTTCGGTCTCGCGCTGAAGAGCGAAAAATACTTTGGTCTTGCGCGGCGCTACTTTGAGACTGTGGATGCCGAACATCAGAGCGCGCATATAAAATTTATCGAGGCTTTTATCGATCGCTACGGCATTAGCGAGCACAGTTTAGAGGTGATCGTCGCGGGGCTGCTGTCATATCAGGAGGATAAAATTTACAAAAGCTTAAAGGCGCTAATGAAGGGGCCCGCGAACAAAGCTCTGTTTGCGCACGCGATCTCGGGGCTGAGCGAGTATGAGAAAGAGAGCGCGGCGTATGCCGTGTGGGGTAAAAACTGGCGGAAGGAAATTTCGGGTTAAATTTTGCGATTTTAAGGCTTGTCTTTTTGGTTTATACTTCGTTAGAAATTTCGCCGAATTTCAGTCACGTATTTATATATACGCTCCTTCATTCGGCTCATTTCTGCCTCGTCTAAACGCAAAAATACTGCGCCTTATCTTGGGTGCTTCGCTTTAGAATTTTATATTCAAATCTAAAGCAAATTTATTAAATTTAACTTAGCGATGCTTTGCGTTAACAAAGCATCGCCACCTATAACGTCGTCGGGGATGGAGGATTGTTAAGGGGGAAGGGAGCGACCTCGTAATTTAAGCCCCTTGCCCCTTAACAAAAACGATAGATCGGCGTAATTGCTGCTAATATTTAACGGGATTGTGAGGATTTGGCTGGTCTGCTTGTAGTTGCGAGGCGGTGCCGAAGCAAAGGAAGGCGACGCTTCGTAAGTAGAACCCCTTCCGCCCCCGAGAAAAGAATTTTAAAAGATAGAATTTGGTGAGTAGCTATTTTATGTGAATGAAATTTTAATCGTGCGACGCAATAGCGCAATAAATAATCAGCAATGCACAAAGCATCGCTACCGTACGATTTATCTTTTAAGCGCTCAAATTTTGATAAAATTCGGCTCAGTGAAATCGGCAGAGAAAAGATCAAAATAAAGGAGAAAAAATGGCGATAGACGGAGTAAAAATCATCGACAGCGACGACGGATACGATATCTATTTGACTATCACCGAGCGATACAAAGACGGCGAAGATGTTGAAACTATCCTGCAAGATATTTTGGCGCAGGCGGAAAATTTCTGCACCGATGAGCTTTATAACGAGATTTATTGGACGGCCCTAGCGTATTCGCTTTGGAAGATCGGATTTTTAAGCGACGAAATCCGCGAAAAAGCCCTTGCTATCATAAAAGGCGGCGCAAGCGGGATGTGGAATAAGGTCTTTGATAAATCCCAGAAGCAGCGTCAAAAAGTGCTTGACAAATTAGCCGTTCAGCTAAAAAGCGAGAACCCAAGACCGCTTAAGCGAGCCAAAATTACGAAGCAAAAAACGCCGTATTTTGAGGAGGGCGACGTTTTGTCTATCTGGATGCAGCAGGGATACGGCGTTTGCTTTGTCTCAGCAGTATATCAAAGGAAGCTCGAGTATCATCTGTCCTGCACCAGACT
>CALKQT010000054.1 GCA_937990735.1 uncultured Campylobacter sp.
GGTTGCCGAGGCGACAAAAAATATGTATAATTACAGCGTTTTTTTAGCGTGTCTGTCGTACTGCGGTGACGGTGTTTTCGGAGAGACGTGCGCGGTCAAACGCATTTTTTTATAACGGGATTGCCATGTCGAAAGAATTAGTTCAAAACGCATTTTTAAAAAAACTTTCGGTACTTGCCCAACGCAACGATCCGATTCCTCCCGCTTTATACACGAAGTACGACGTAAAGCGCGGGCTGCGTTATGCAAACGGGACGGGCGTGCTCGTCGGGCTTACGCGCATCGGCGATGTCGTCGGTTACGATATGGTAAACGGCGAAAAGGTGCCGATTCCCGGAAAGCTCTTTTACCGAGGTTACGATGTCGCTTCCCTTGTAAAAGACGCCGAACGTACAAAGCAGTTCGGCTACGAAGAGTGCGTCTACCTTTTGCTTTTCGGAGCGCTTCCGACGCAAAAGCAGCTCGATGAATTTACGCAGTTTTTGGGACTCCGCCGTACGCTTCCGCCGAACTTTACGGAAGATATGATCATGAAAGCGCCGTCGAGCGATATCATGAACAAGATGGCGCGCGGCGTGCTCGCAAGTTATTCGTACGATCCCGATC
Source organism: uncultured Campylobacter sp. (assembly GCA_937990735.1). Classification (GTDB taxonomy): domain Bacteria; phylum Campylobacterota; class Campylobacteria; order Campylobacterales; family Campylobacteraceae; genus Campylobacter_B. Next base: position 607 of record CALKQT010000054.1, read on the forward strand.
CTGAAGGACGGGAGATCGCAAACGTGCTCCGTCAGTGCATCGAACTCATATCGCGCTTTTCGACGCTCGCCGCCTACGCATATCAGGCGAAGCGGCGTTTTTACGACGACAAGAGTATGTACATTCACAATCCGCTGCCCGAGCTTTCGACTGCGGAAAATTTTTTGCGTCTCATCCGCCCTGATAAAACCTATTCCCGCCTTGAAGCGGAAATCCTCGACCTCGCCCTCATTTTGCATGCCGAACACGGAGGCGGAAACAATTCGAGTTTGACGGTGCACGTCGTTTCATCTGCGGACACCGACACGTATTCGGCGATCGCCGCGGCTATAGGTTCACTCAAAGGAAGACGGCACGGAGGGGCGAATATCCGCGTCATGGAAATGATGGACGACATCAAATCTCACGTAAAGGATTGGACGAGCGAAAAGCAGGTTCGCGATTATTTAATAAAAATCGCAAAACGCGAAGCGTTCGACGGCACGGGTTTGATTTACGGTATGGGGCACGCGGTGTACACGATCGACGATCCGAGAGCGGTGCTCCTTCGCGAACGGGCGGCAAAACTCGCAAAAGAAAAAAAATGCGAAGCGGAATTCCGCCTCTATGACCTTATCGCGAAAATTTCTCCCGACGTGCTTGCCGAAGTGCACGAAGGTGAAAAAAAGATCTGCCCGAACGTCGATTTTTATTCCGGCTTTGTGTATTCGATGCTCACAATATCCCGCGTGAACTCTACACGCCCATTTTTGCGATTTCGCGCATTGCGGGCTGGAGCGCGCACCGCATCGAAGAGATCGTCGCAGGCGGCAGAATTTACCGGCCGGCGTACAAAAATGTGTGCGACGTGCGCGATTACGTTCCGATCGAAAAGCGCATAAAGTAGGCGCTTATGATCCGCCTCGACAAATTACTGTCTCACGGGGGCTTGGGTTCCCGCTCTTCCGTAAAAAAACTGCTCCGCTCGGGCGCCGTGACGGTAAACGGTAACAGCGTATCCGACGCATCGATCCGCATCGATGACGAGAACGATGTCGTCGCCGTACGGGGCAAAAGAATCGAAGTTCGCAAAGCCGTCTATCTCATGATGCATAAGCCTTCGGGATTCGTGTGTGCAAAGCGCGACGGGCTTTACGAAACGGTTTTCGATTTGCTAGGCGATCCATACCGCACGCCTTTTTTCGAAGAAAATCTGCATACGATCCGAAGGCTCGACTGCGATACCGAAGGTTTACTTATTCTGACGACCGATGGAGCGCTCACACACCGCATCACTGCTCCGAAAAGCGAATGCGGAAAAACGTATGTTGTGCGCCTAGCAAAAAAGTTCGAAGCGAAGAAGGGGCGGCATACGTTTTCAAATGTGTGCAAGGCATGCACATGGAGCCTGAAGGAAGAGAAAAAGAAGTCGACTGCAAAAGCGCGGAGCTCGTGTGGCTCGGCAGCGGCGATGAAAAAGACGAATGTACGCTTACGATCTGTGAAGGAAAATTTCACGAAGTAAAGCGCATCTTTTCCGCGCTCGGAAACGAAGTCGTCTATCTGAAGCGCATCGCGATCGGCGCGCTTCGGCTGGACGAAAGCTTCGCGAAAGGCGATTGGCATGAACTTTCCGAAGACGAAATCGAACTGCTATACCGAATTTGAGAACTTGCGCGCGCGTTTCAGCACTGTACGCCCAATTGTTCTTTGAGTGCGGATTGTGCGACTGCCGAAACGTTGATTTTAAGGATTAATTCATTTTTACCAAAGGGATGGTTACCGTCGCCGTGCCGTCTATAAAAACCTTGTGTTTTTTGAAGTTGCCGGGCGGGCCTTTGCCGTCGTAATTGCTGAATCCGAACGGCTCTTTCGGTATGCCGATCGCGTTCGTATTCAGTTTTCCGTCGCCGTTGACGTCGTGATAAACGCAAAACGCATACTCTCCGGCTTTGAGCCGTATGCGATATACCGCCTTTTCTCCGTCAGCTGCCGTTTCGGCGGTTCTATACGGAAGACGTTTGCGAAAACTTTCGGAGGAATCGTGGATACTGATAACGATTGTTCCCGACTTTTCTTTTATGCCGGTAACGACGATTTCCGTGTCAAAGAACACTTCGCCGTCCGCCGTTTGGGAATACAGGGAATACGACGGGTTGAAAATCATCGCGCAGAAAAATAAAGTGAACAGTTTTTTCATAGTGTTTCCTTTTTTGCATAATTGTCAAAGCGGCACTGCTCGAATACGTCCGTACCGATAAGCGTGATCGCCTTCACCGGGCAGTTGTTTATGCAGCGGTAGCATATCGTGCAGTTTCCGGGATAAAACACGGCTTTACTGTTTTCGATATATAATGACTTTGTCGGGCAGTGTGCCGCGCATATGCCGCAGCCGATGCAGCGGTCCGTTTTGATTTTGAGCCGTTCGGTCAGTTTTTTCGCATGCATTTTAAACCACAGGCGCTGGCCGAATAAGCCTGCGATTCTGTGAAAAAACGATAAGCCGTCTTTCGGATAGATTCCCCGCTTTATGCCTTCCGCCGCTTGCAAAATCTTTTTTTGCGCCGCCGCTATGAGCCCCCTGTTTTCTTTCGGCGTTTTTTTTAAAAGCTTTACATCGGCGATACAATCCGGCATGTGCAGATGTAAGCCTCCGGTAACGGCGGCTCCGCATTTTCGGAGCAGCCTGGCCGCAAGCCCCGCGCCGTCTCCGCTGAAAAGGCCCATCGTTGCGATCACAAAAACGCGCTTTCCGCGGAACATATCGGCATGTTTTAAAATAAACGCTTTTACAATGCGCGGGATATCGCTGAAGTAAATAGGATAACCGAGCGCGATTTCATCCGATGCGCGTAAGATTTCAAGCGCTTCGTCCGATTCCATGCTGCAAGCCCTGCCGCCGGTCGCTTGTGCAAACGCTTCCGTACAGTATTTTGTGTTTCCCGTTCCGCTGAAATACATTCCGTTCATATCGTACCTCTTGTGCCCTTACTTTAAAAATGACGGCTCGAGCACGTCCATAAAATCGCCGATTTTTTCTTTCCAATTTTTGTCGTAGCACACGTTTTTCATTGTCGCCAACGCCGTAAGTCCGTGAATAAAAGCCCATATCGTTATTAAAATATCGATTTGCTTTTTTTTCGGGACTTTATTTTGCGTAAGCAATGACAGGACGCTGTTTTTATACAGGATAAAAGGCGCATAGTTTTCTTCATCCGGCACGGATAAAGTTAAATCGACCTTTATGTCCGACTTTGAATACAAAAATTGAAAATAGGCGGGATTTTCAATAAAAAAAGAAACATAGGCCGTGCCCAAATTTTTTAACAATTCGGAAGGCTTTTTGTTTTCGGCGATCGCGGCTTCGAGCGTTTTCGAAAAGCGCTCAGTGATGTGCAGCTGCATCACGTTGAGCAATTCTTCTTTGTTGTGAAAATGACTGTATGGGGCGGCATGGCTTACCTTGCAGGCCGTCGCCACTTTTCTCAGCGAAAAAGACTGTAGCCCGTCGGTATTGACGATTTCGATACCTTTTTCGATTAAAAGATTTTTTAATCCTTCGCGGTGATACGGCAAATTCAATTTTTGCATAAGTACTCCCTTTTAATCTTTACAGTGTCAAGATAATAGCGTAAAAACTTTACATTGTCAAGTTTAAAGCGTCGTGTAAAGCGATTTACAAAAGCCCGCGTTCGCGCATATAATTATGTTATGTTGTCGGATATCGAAATAGCGCAAAAAAAATCGAATGCTTCCGATCGCGGACATCGCACAGCGCATCGGCATTGATGCGGACGGAATCGAACCGTTCGGACAGTACAAAGCGAAACTCATCGTAGAAACGCTTCGTGCTTTACGAAAACGCGCTCTGGACGCAAGCGCGCGCCTCATCCTCGTTACCGCCGTAACGCCGACGAGTACGGGGGAGGGAAAGTCGACCGTTTCGATAGGGCTTGCCGATGCACTCAATAGGATCGGGAAAAAACGGTGCTTGCGCTCAGAGAGCCGTCTTTAGGCCCCTGCTTCGGCATAAAGGGTGGTGCGTGCGGTAGCGGAAGGGCGCAGATTGTTACGATGGAAGAAATCAATCTGCACTTTACCGGCGATATCCATGCGATTTCCGTAGCAAACAATTTGATTGCGGCTCTGGTCGATAATCACATTCATCACGGCAACGAACTCAAAATAGATCCCCACACGATTTCGTGGAAGCGGTGCGTCGATCTCAACGACCGCGAACTGCGCAGCATCGTCGGACTCGGCGGCAGAATGAACGGAGTGCCACGGGGAGATCGCTTTTGCATTTCCGTCGCAAGCGAAATCATGGCGATCGTCTGTCTCTCGCGCACGATCTCGGAATTGAAAGAGCGTATCTCGAATATCGTCGTCGGCGAAAATTATGACAGAGAAAGCGTAACACAATAGCAAATAGGCAAGCAAATAGAACAAATTCCGTAAAGCGATCGTCCCATCTGCTTTCCCACCCGTCTCATTTTACGCCATGAAGCGTACCATATGCAAGCTATAAATGCCCTAGGGCTGGGGATATCCGTCAAGAGGCGATAGGCTCTTGACGGATATTTATAGTGTGTCTTTCCGTCGTATTTTACCTTGTTTGACATATTTGAGACGTTTTAGCGCTTTATGAGGGTTATCTTTTTTGGGTAGTATTTTTTGTATATTACAGCTACACGTAAATTTAAAAACACACCCGCGTATTTTTTAATCATCATAACTATAAAAGCTATAAGCCTAAAAGGATATTATCTATATTGTTATTGCAATGCTCTATGACTTCTTTTAATACTATGAGATATTTTTCGCTGCAACTATTAAGCTTTGATGCTTGCTTTTAGTGTTATGAGTGCATAAAGCTTTTAGGATGTCTACTTTATCCTTTTATTCGCTATTTTATCTTTTCGTTGCTCTTTGATATTCCTATACCATTTATTTGTTTCGTAATTTGATGGGTGACTGTTTTTGTGTTTATTGACCTTTGAATAGCTACCTATTTTATATCGCATATTGCATTTACTTCTATGCTTTATAATTTTGCGATACTGCGAAGTGAAATTTTAAAATTTAGAGCAGCAAAAGACCTTGAAATTCGATATGGTAAAGCGATTTTAAATTTTAAATACTTCATAAAAGGGTAAAATGCGCCAAATTTTTATATGAGCAGGGTATTTGATGATAGATTGAGATAAAGGGCCGATAGCGGCAAAAACGATTACTCACTAAAAAATCTAGAAATTCTTGTATCCGTTCTAAAATTTCAAGTCATATTTGAACAAATAAAAAACGGTAAATAGCCGCCTGTTCTCCTTCCCTACCTTACGCTAAGTCCTTCGTCCAGGTATTTGATGACGGGATAAATAAATAGCTCTATTACGCGCCGTTTGCCTACTTTTACTTCGGCAGTTACGCTCATACCGGGTTCGATCTCCTTTTTGATCCCATCTACGATTAAAAATGTAGAATCGGGTCTAATCTTTACTTCGTAAATTTCCCCCAGCTTCTCATCGTTTATCGCATCGTTTGCTATGTGAATAAGCTTGCCTTCTAGCTTGCCGTATTTTTGAAAGTCGAAGGTCTGAACCTTAATCGCTACGCTTTGATTGTTTTCTAAATAGCCTATGTCTTTATTAAGCACGTTTGCTTTGATGATTAAAGGCTTATCGCTAGGCACTATAGAGATTAAATTTTCTTGATTTGTGATAGCGGTTCCTTGCGTATTTACGAGTAGCTTTCCTACAAAGCCGTCAACGGGAGAAGAGATGATCTGCTGTCTGGTTTGAAATAAAATCGCGTTGATCTCCGCTTTTAGCGAGCTTGCTTCCTTTTGTTTGGCTAGCATCTCATCGAGCCACTTAGATATGCTTTGGCTTTTAAAGGCCTCAAGCTCCTTAGCTAGCTCATCTAAATTTGCCTTTTGCTCGGCAAGCTTCTCTTTTGAAATTTTAAGATTGGAGTTTAGCTCGATTACCTTGGATTTAAGCTCATATAGATCCTTCCGCGCTATTATATCTTTTACTTTGTTTAGATTGTTTAGCCGCGCTTCATCTATCTTTAAAATTCCGCTTAGCCTCTCGACTTCTAAATTGGTGGAGTTTATACCCATTTGCAAAGCTTGCATTTTTAGATTATAGACGTTTATGCTCTCTTCATAGTTTGATTTTTGCGTATTGTATAAGCTAAGCTCGTCCGCGCTGATGTTAGCATCCAGACTCCTACCCGAACTTAGAGCGTCGAGCCTTTTTATCGAGTATTCAAGTAGGGCTAGGCTCTCTTGCTTGGTGGATAAATTTACCGTAGAGACGCTAGGATCGATCAGGATGAGATGATCGCCCTTTTTTACTCTATCGCCCTCTTTTACTAAAATTTTAGAGACGACGCCGCTTTCGAGCGATTTTAAAATTTTAATCTCGCCGTCGGGCACGACCTTGCCGTTAGCGCTTACTACGATATCTACTTTAGCAAATACCATCCACAGCACGGCAAATATCAAAGCCCCGCAAGCGATCCATAAGATAGATCTTCCTAAAGGGTTTTGCGGAGCATCCTCTATCTCGATTAAAAGAGGCTTAAACTCGTTTGAATCATCATCTATTCTTTTGAAAATTTTTAGCATTGTTTATCCCACCCTGCCCTTCGACCTATCCAGCCTGCTTATCATATAAGCTCTTATAGTAGCCGCCCAGAGCCATTAGCTCCTCATGCTTTCCGCGCTCTACGATCTCGCCCTTATCCAGCACTAAAATTTCGTCGCAATTCTTAACGGAATTTAGCCTATGCGCGATGATTATGAAGGTTTTTCCCTTTTTGATCTCGCTTAAATTCTTATTGATAATGCTTTCGCTTTCATAATCAAGCGCAGAGGTCGCCTCATCAAAGATTAAAATTTTAGGATTATTTATGAGCGCTCTAGCGATTGCGATGCGCTGTTTTTGTCCGCCGCTAAGGCTTGAGCCGCGCTCGCCTACGAAGGTATCGTAACCTCCCGCAAGCTCTGCGATAAAATCATGAGCGCCCGCGATCTTGCTAACTCTGATGATCTCCTCCATACTCGCCCCGCTTGCGGCAAAGGCGATGTTTTCTTTGATACTGCCGCTAAATAGATAGTTTTCTTGAAGGACTACGCCGATGTTTTGCCTCAAAAGATATGGATTTAGATGTCTGATATCTATGCCGTCGATATAAACGGCGCCCGAGCTTTGCAGATAGAGCCGCTCAATCAGCTTCGTAATCGTGCTTTTACCGCTGCCGCTTCTGCCGACTATACCTACGCTTTTGCCCGGCTCTACGTGAAAGCTGATATCTTTTAGCACTAAATTTAGATCCGGCCTGTATCTAAAATTTACGGCGTCAAATTTTATATCTCCTTCTATATTATTTAGCGCAATGGGTTTATCAGTGCTCTGCTCGGTTGGAGTATTTAATATATCTCCTAGCCTATCAACGCTAAGAAGGGCTTGCTGAAACTCATTCCAAAGACCAACTAGCCTCATTACAGGAGCGCTAAATTGCCCCGCAAACATCTGAAAGGCTATGAGCTGACCGACGCTTAGCTTGCCTTCTATTACGAGCCCCACGCCGAAATATAAGATGCAAAGCGTCATAAGCTTTTGCAGCGCTGAGGCAAAGCCGCTTGCGATGTTGCTTAAATTTGAAAGATTAAAAGATGAGCGGACGTATCTGCCTAGATTTTCCTCCCACATCTTTTGCATACTGCCCTCGATCGCTAGAGATTTTACCGTCTGCATTCCGGTTACCGCTTCTACGAGATAGGAGTTTGAAGCAGCTCCCATTTGAAATTTATCCTCCAGCCTCTTTCTAAGCACCGGCGTGATAAAAAAGTATATTGCAGCAATTACGCTTATAAATGCGATTGCAATTAGCGTGAGTTTAATGCTGTAAAGCAGCATCATAAAGATAAATACGAAGCTAAATAAAATATCAAGTAGCACGCTTACGCTTTTATTTGCGATAAACTCTCTTATGCTATCTAGCTCGCGCACTCTAGCAACGATGTTTCCAACCTTGCGGTTCTCAAAATAGGTCATCGGAAGCAGAGCCAAATGGCTAAAAAGTTCGCTACCTAGCTTAGCGTCAATTTTAGTAGTAGTGTGAGCGAATATATAATTTCTACTTAGGCTTAAAAGCATCTCAAATATGATGGTCGCCAAAAATGCAAATGCAATGACGTTTAGCGTGCTAATGCTATGATGAGTTAAAACCTTATCGAGTACCACCTGAGTAAAAAGCGGCGTAACTAGACCGAAAAGCTGCATTATAAATGAAGCCAAAAGCACTTCAAATACCACTCTTTTAAAGCTTAGCATCCGCTTGTAAAACCAAGCAAAGCCAAATTTTATCTGAGAATTCAGAGTTTTATGAGCTAGCACTATAAACTCGCCGCTGCAAAGATCAAATAGCTCGCTCGCGCCTAGCTCCTTTACGGAATTTCCTCCGTCAAATACGATAAATTTAATAGCTGCTTCTGGCCCTTGTGAGGATTTGGATTGAGGGGATCTGGATGAGTGGAAGGCTTTAGTCTCTTTGGTGGAGGAATTGTATGAGTTCGCGTGGGATGAAGACGGCGCGCTAGAAGAAGATGATGTATCGGAAGATGACGATGCGGATGGAGATGAGTTTAAAGAATTTGTCGTGTCGCTGTTAGAGCTCAATATCTCCTTGGAATCTGCCGTATCTTTGGAATTTGCGCTATTTATATCAGCTGCTGTCTTGTTAGTATTTGCCGCTTTAATATCCGCTTCACTTCGTTGTTCTATCTTTAGGACGTTAAAGTAGCTTCCGTCCTTTTTCTGAAGGATAAAGGGAGGCTTATAGCGCATCAAATTTGAAAGATTTAGCTTTTTGATTTTAGCCTTAAACTCGCAATGCTTAGCCATCCGCACTAGCTCTTCGATCTGCGGTTCTTCGCTGCTTAGCGCAAATTTATTTATAAGCGCCTTGGCATCAAACGGGATATGATTTACGGCAGCTATCAGACCTAGCGAGCCCAGGGCGGTTTGCATTGGATACCTTTGAGTGAAATTTGAAAGAATTCTATTAAGTCTATTTGAAACGGGGCTTAAATTCGGAGGGAATTTTAAAGAAATTTAAGGGATTGAGAGAATTTGGGAAACTAGAACGATGGTGCTAGAGGAAAGAATGGGCGTAGGTGTGGCTATCGAATAGATTATGACAACCGACGGGATACCCGATAAAAATATCCGGGTCAAAATCGGCTTCGGGACATCCGCGTAATATACAAAAATTTGTCATTATATGCCGATCTGATTGGGAAAGATAACGCGTAATAACGTAAGGTAGGCCGCCATGGTAATTTAATATCTGATTAAGCCATAGAGAGTAAAATAGGCGAACTTCTAAGATCATCAATGGGGATAAGGATGAACGAAGCAAGGCTCGAAGAGCTAAAGAGGCTTTTAAAAACTGAAAGTGATTTAATTATGCTCAAGCTAATTTTAAGATTTCACATAAATTCAAGCAGATGAATTTATATGAAATTTAATGACGAGCTAAGATATAGAGCAATAAAATATTGCTACTAAAGAAGCTCTTTGGGCTTTACAAATTTGCATATGTATTTTTATAAAGGTTAGATATGCGCAGTATAGTATTTCTTTTCATAATACCCGCTTTTTTTACCATAAGCTTTTTTGTCGCCTTAATCGCCCTCAAGGGCAAACGCAAACGTTTTTGGCTTCTTGTTTGGTTTGTCGTATTTTTTGGTGACGGATTTATAGTTTCTGCCATATTTCATTGCTACGGATATCTATACGGCAAGATAAATGTCTACGAAAAGCCAGCTATCAGAGCATATTATGCCGGAGAAAAGAAATTTGATCTAGGATTTCCCAAAGCAAATCAATTCTCATCGCAAGATTATACTAAAGACATTGCTTTTACGATGTTGATAAATGGCGGTTTGGACTATATAGATTATAGAGTTCAAGCGAAAGATAGTGCCAATAATGGTAAATTTTTTAGAATTTACGTAGATAACAATACTTCAAATAAATGCTTTATGTCGGTAGATGAAGAACTAAAGAACTACTTGTCCGATAAAAAAATACCCTACTCTGAATTTAAACAGCTTTACGACGAGTACCACTCAAAACCTGGCGAGTATAAAGAGATATATTATGATGCTTGGTTTGATAACGAAGAGAGAAAAAAGAGTTACCCGCAGCAACAAAGAATAGTAGTGGACAAAATAATAAAAATAGTGCAAGAACGATATAGAAGCCCAAACCCTATTAATATGAACGGCAAGGTATTTACATGGGACGACTATCAAATAAAGCGGGTTATAGATAGGCTACAAGACGTAGATAAAAAAATGGAGTACTACAAGCAAATTTATAAAGACAAATGCATAGCGCGCAAAGAAATCTCCAAAGATGAGATAGCGCCTACCGAGCTTATAGTGGAAGATCCATATCATCTCCTAGAACCAAAGCCTAATATAAAAACTATATTTGATAAAATGCTGGGCATGGGATTTAACTACGGTGGAGTCATAAAAGATATAAATACGGGTAAGATACTAGCCGACAATATATACATCTATGAGTCTTATCACACTTGGATATTGCAAGCTCTAGTGAGTGCTTTGGGCCCGCAATCTGGCGGTGAGTTTTGGATGTGTAACAAAAATGAAACTAATTCAATAGAAAAGTGTAATCAAAAGATGATAGAGGAATTCTTTAGAAAGGATAGAAAATGAGAAAGTTTGAGGCACTAAAAACATATGCAGAGCTAGCATGGGCGGGGTATAAAGGGTTTATAAAACTTGGTAAAAGTGGTCGGTTTGATACAACAAGTGCCCAAAGAGATAATTTCTCTAAGGACTTTGTAGAGATAAAATCTTCAGAAGAGGATAACTTAAGTGGTTTTCAGGCGGTCTTATACAAGAATATAAAAACTGGTGAATACATATTGTCCGTAAGGGGAACGGAAATAAACCAGGGATTCGGTCAAGCGATAAAAGATCTTTTGGCTGACATAGAATTGGCATTTAATGGCACACCTCACTCTCAGATTGGAGACATGGTGAAGTTTATTAATGAACTAAAGAAAGGAACTAAAGGCAATGATGGAAAAACTGCCGTGCAAATAAATAATTTTGATAATATCACTATAGTTGGTCACTCTCTAGGTGGTACACTAGCCCAAATAGCTTCAAAAATCTATCCTGGCTTATTTGATAACTGCTATACTTTTAACTCTCCTAGCGGAAAAAACTTATATCTATATAGTAAAGAGGTGCTTAAAGATGCTGAAGGAAAATACTTCTGGATAGTAGATGTACAAACGAATTACAAGTACTATCTTGATGATGCTATTGGCGAAGCTTTGTATAATTATCAAAAATCTCCTATGACCACATCAGTAACCGATATAAGAGCCAAAGATTTTTTTAATTTGATAGCGGATTTACATGAAAATGATAGATTTGGAGAACTTATTGAAGTTTCTGGAGAAACTCACTTTATAGCCCCTATGACTAAAATTCTCTATTTTTATGACTTTGCCATATCTCATGGAATATCGGAGGAGTTTGTAACAAATTATCTAAGTAGTTATTATAAAAATATTGTTAGCTCTATGACGGGCAAAGGCATTGCCAATATAGCAGAAAAAATAATCCAAGACATAGATAAAACCATAGGCAAGGCTCGAGGCAAATCTGATATAATAGACATATGCCAAATTTACGATAGCGATAAAACTAATTTCACTTTAGAATTGATCCCGTTCAATGCACCGATTAACCAAATTTTCCCAGATTCTAATATTTCTATTGAAAAATTATATGCGTTGGTAAATCTTAATAACTTTATAATATCAGATATAGATCTGCCAGCCTATAAAGAACTTGAAAAGTATAAAGACGAGTATTCCGATAACTATGTAAAAGATAAATCAAAAATGCTTCAAAAAGTATTGATATCTAAAGCTGTATCTGGAGAATATTATAAAGATTACCAAAGCAATATAGAACTAAAACCCCTATTTGATGAGTATGGGCAGATAACAGATAGCCCTAATAATCAATTTATATTTGGCACAAATAAGAATGATGATATAGAAAATATTAAATCAAAGCTTAATCCGGATACACATACTAAAATTTATGCCCTAGCTGGAGACGATAACATAAAGATAGTAGGGGGTAGCGCCTACATCGAAGCAGGCTCCGGTAACGATACCATAGACCTAAGAGGTTCCAAAGGAGAAAATACCGTATATGGCGGAGTAAACAACGATAAAGAAGACAAGAACTATGACGATGGAGACGATACCATCTATGGAGGAGAAGGAAAAGATACCATCTATGGAGGAAGCGGTAAGGATACCATATATACGGACAATGACGACAAAGAAGACCTACTATATGGCGGAGATGGCTTCGACACCTACTACGCAGGAGATAAAGATATCATAGAAGATACTGATGGCCAAGGTAGAGTATTCTTCAATGACTCGATCTTGACGGGCGGAACATACGATAAAGAAAAAGGAGTATATCTAAGCGAAGATAGGAAGACAGAGTATAAATTATTAGAAGATGAAAAACTGATCATCAAGAAAGGTGGCGGTACAGTCACAATCAATGGATATAAAAAGGATTTTAAAGACGAAAATGGAAACGCGTATCTGAGCATAACCCTCCTCGATGCAGATGAGATAGGTATAAGTATAAGCGACAATCAAACAAACGAAGGAGATAGCGGCAAAAAGTCGTTAGATTTTAATATCTCGCTACAAGGCTCTATCGAAAAGGGCGAATTTCTTATACTAGGAATAGGAGATAAAAAATATCTTTTCGGTGATCCAAGCGAAGAATATATCAAAAAATACAATTTAAATTTATCTCAATATGAGCGGGGAAATACCTATACCTATACATGGGAAGGCAATACGGACAAACAAGAGGATAGGGAATTTGATGTAACTCCTAGAATCATTCAAACCTCAGACAAACTAAAAGCCAAAATATTAAAATCCGGTACCGGCAAAATCATCGACGATGATGAAGATGACAGTCCAAACGATACTTTCCCGGATATGACTCCGGCTTCAACCAAAACTTCACCCATTGTGATTGATTTAAACGGTGACGGCGTAAAAACAATATCAAGAAAAAACGGTAAAACATACTTCGACCTAGATAATAACAAATTCGCAGAAAATACCTCTTGGATAGATAAAAATGACGGAATTTTAATCAATAAAACCTTAATCACAAATAGCATAACAAACGGAAGCGAACTATTTGGAAATCATACTTTACTAAGAGATGGAGGCTTAGCTAATAACGGCTTTGAGGCCCTAAAAGAATTCGATGAAAACAAAGATGGAGTGATAAACGAACTGGACTTATGGGGCTATGAAAGCTTAGCAATTTGGCAAGATGCCAACCAAAACGCTAAACTAGACGACAACGAATTAAAATCTCTAAAAGAGCTTGGCATAAAAGAGATAAATTTAAACTACACAAATAGTAACTTCATCGATGAAAACGGCAACGAACACAGACAAACTTCAAATATAACCTTTACAAATGGAAATACAACTACAATCAGCGATGTCTGGCTTGATACTTTCACGGCAGATACAAGATATGTAGGAGAAAAGATTGTCTTGTCTGCTGAAATAGAAGCGCTTCCGCAAATTTATGCATTTGGAGAAGTTTTGAATTTACACCAAGCTATGGCAAAAGATAAAGTTTTACAAACAATGGTTCAAAACTACATTGCCTCAGATAAAGCCAAACAAAATGAGATGATAAATGACATAATCTATCGTTGGGCCAGCTCGGATCAAATAAATCCAAACGCAAGAGATCCGAAAAAAATTTATTCACATGTAATGGATGCTCGTCAATTGGTTGCACTAGAGCATTTAACCGGTAAAGGTTATCTTGGAATTTGGTGCTGGGGAGAACATGACCCAAACCCGCATGGTCAGGCAGCACCGCTTTTGATAGATGAGTTTAATAAATTTGTCAAATACGTACAAGCTCAAATTTCCGCTCAAAGCGAATTTAAAGATTTGTTTGCAGGTATCTTACCTTTGCAATGGGAGAAAAATCAAACGGGCGATTTAAGCATGGCTTTTAAAACTTTAAAAGATAGGATTGCCGATTTATTACCAAATGTTGATTATGCAGACATTTCCGCAGATAACATTATACGAGCTAGAGAACTAATAAATACCGCAAAGAATTTAGGCACTTACAACACAAAATATCAAAGTGTATTTGAAACGATTGAAGCTGGGTGGCTAAGCGAAATTGAAAATTTAAAATTTGTGATCAATTCGGTAGAAGGGACAGCTGGAAATGATAATTTAAGCGGAGATAATAAAGATAATATTATCATAGGCAGTCGTGGCGATGATACGCTATTTGGCGGAGCCGGAAATGATATGTATTATTTCGATATATTATTTGGAAAAGATAGAGTTTATGACAGTGCCGGTGTGGATGGCATCGTATTTTCTAAAAATATAAAACCTGAAAATATCGAACTAACTCGCAACAAAACTTCTATTTACATTGCCAGACTAGATGATAATAAAGCCAAGACCAGTGATGTTATTCAAATAGATAATTTTTTCGAATACAACGGCGATATAGGAAACGGAGCTATAGAAAAAATCATCTTCCAAAACGGCACCCAGTGGGATATTAATAAAATAATTGAAATTTTAGCACCACAACCGACACAAGGTAATGATAATTTATACGGCGATATGAAAGATAATATCATATCGGGACTTGGCGGAGATGACATAATATATGGCGGAAACGGAAACGACACTATAAATGGAAATGACGGAAATGACGAGCTGCATGGAGATGATGGCAATGACCAATTATTTGGAGGAGACGGCAACGATACACTTTACGGAGAAAATGGAAATGACACTTTAATTGGTGGCATGGGCAGTGATAATTTGCAAGGTGGGGACGGTAACGATACACTAAACGGCGGTCTTGGCAACGACACCTTAAACGGTGGTTACGGAGATGACACCTATATCTATAATAAGGGCGATGGAGCGGATATCATAACCGATTACGGCGGTAATAATATTCTCAAACTAGGCGCCGGATTGGATAAAAAAGATCTGATTGTTTCTCATAATTCCAACGGGCATATACTTTTATCTTTTAAAGATAATGCTAGTGATAGCATAACTCTTACCTCTCCTAATATTCAAGTTGTTGAATTTGCTAATGGCGATAAGATGAATATAGATGATATTAAAAAGCTATCTCTTATCGGAGATGATACCGATAATACGATTTACGGCTATTATAATGAAAATAATACCCTAATCGGCAACGGAGGTAACGACGTTCTTTATGGAAGCGGCAATAACGATACTTTGATCGGAGGGGTAGGTAGCGATACGCTCAATGGCGGTTACGGCGATGATACCTATATCTTTAATAAAGGCGATGGCATAGATACTATAGCCGACTATAGCGGGATTGATACCATACAATTCGGTGAAGGAATTTCTAGAAGCGATTTGGAATTTAATGTAATCAATTCGGGTTCGGCTTTAAAAATTTCGTTTAAAAATAATTCTAACGATAGCATTGTGATCAATCAAGCTAATGTTGAAAATATAAAATTCGCAAGTGGAGAGATTTTAAAACTTAGCGACATTTTTGATAGCATAAAAATTATAGGAACCGAAGGAAACGATCTCATTCGTGCAGGTATAAATACTCCTCATATTATAGAAGGGGGTAACGGCGATGATGATATTAGAGCTAATAATTACACCAAATCGATTAATGGCGGTAAAGGTAATGATTGGCTTTATGGAGGAAACGGTAACGATACCTATATATTTAATGAGGGTGACGGTAGCGATGTTATTTATGATATAAGCGGAATTGATATTATAAAATTTGGAGACAATATAAGAAAAGAGGATCTTAAATTCAAAAGAGGTCCCAATCAGCTTATAATTTCAGTAAAAAAAGATTCTGGAATGCTATGTGGCAGCATAACCCTTACAAATTTCTACTCTATTAGTTCTGGAATAACTCGTAATAGTACCGTAAGAACCGTATCGTTTGCAGACGGTAGCGTTTATAATCTGGACGATATGTTAAAGTCCGCATTACCAAGTCCTACAGATGGAGACGATATACTATATCTTTCAGATGGGGATGACGCTTTTGATGCCGGTCTGGGGAATGATAGCATATATGGCGAGGATGGTAATGATATTATTTATGGCAATGAAGGGAATGATATTCTTCACGGAGATAATGGCAATGATACGTTAATCGGAGGCAAAGGAAATGATAGGCTCGAAGGGGGCTATGGGGACGATATCTATATATTCAATAAGAGTGATGGTAATGATATTATTTATGATATCAAAGGGTCTAATACTATAGAATTTAATGATTTTGGTGAGGGCGATATAAATATTAAAAGAATATTTAATGATATTATCATCAGTTCTAAAATTTCAAATGATACCGTTACCTTACAACGTTTTTACAACAATAATGGTGAAAGTACTATAAATACTATAAAATTTAAAGATGGTACAATCTGGGACTATCAAACTATTCTAAACAACTTTTCTATAAAAGCAACTGAGGGAGATGATAAATTTTCTCTTGACGACCAAAACAATGAATTCAGCGCTCTTGGCGGAGACGATGAAATTTACGGTAACTGGAGGAATAATATCATAGATGGCGGGGAAGGTAATGATATGCTCAGGGGCGATCAAGGCGATGATACTCTAATCGGAGGCGGCGGCGATGATAAGCTCTATGGCGACGAAGACAATGATATTTTAATAGGAGGAACTGGAAATGATATACTTATCGGTGGGGCAGGCAACGATACCTATATATTCAATAGAGGCGACGGTAGCGACACTGTAGAAGATTACTCGGGTAACAATACTATCAAATTGAATGATTTTAACCTAAGCGATGTGGATATTAAAAGAGTTTTTGATAGTATAGTTATAAGCTCAAAAATTTCAAACGATACTATAACTATTAAAGATATGTCCGATAAAGATCGTGCAACTATGCATGCTATAAGAAATATAGTCTTTAAAGACGGCTCGGTTTTAAGCTACCAAGACATACTTAGTCGCTCTTCTATAAAAGCAACCGAAGGAAATGATAAATTCTATCTCAGTGATAAGGATGATAAATTTGATGCTTTGGGTGGAGACGATGAAATTTACGGCCAAGATGGTAACGATGTCATAAATGGCGATAAAGGAAACGACAAACTTTACGGCGGCAGGGGTAACGATACCCTAAACGGCGGCTCAGGTTACGATCTTCTTGATGGCGGCGAAGGTAATGATATCTTAATTGGCGGTAAAAATGACGATACCCTCGATGGCGGATACGGCGATGATACCTATATCTTCAATAAAGGCGACGGCAACGATACCGTAACCGATAATGGAGGAGCCGATACTGTAAAATTTGGCGAAGGAATAAGCAAAGAGGATCTTATCGTCAAAAGAGTCGCGAGAATGAATAATTCCACTAAACGAAAGGAATATTCAGATATAGCCATATTCTTTAAAAATTCTCCGAATGATTCCATCACTATGCAAAACGTTATCGATAGTAACAAAAATAAAGATAATAACATAATAGAAAATTTTGAA
>CALKQT010000055.1 GCA_937990735.1 uncultured Campylobacter sp.
CGCCGTTAAAACCTCGCGGCGAGCGGGGCGCCGCCGCGCCTGCCGCATCGTATCGTGCACCGAAGCCGCGTAAATTTCGGTAAATTTCATCGCGTTCATCGCGCGCCTACTATTTAAATTTAACGCCTCAAATTTTCGCCGCTTAGGCTCGTGCAAAACATATTCGCCGCTTTGCGCTTTAAATTTAGCCGATAAATTTACCCGCATAAATTTAAAATTTCGTCGAAATTTTAAATATCGGTGCGCCCGTTGATCGCCTTTATTAGCGAGAGCATATCGACGTTGTCTAAGCTCACGCCCGTAGGCACGCCCTGAGCGAGCTTGGTAAATTTCAAACCCAGATCCGCGAGCTTGTCCTCGACGTAAAGCATGATCCCGTCGGAGTTGATGCCCGGCGTCAGCGCAAATATCAGCTCGCGCGTGCCGTTTTGGCTCACCATCTCGCGTAGCGCCGCGATTTTATCTTCGTCGGCGGCGTCTAGCACGAAGTAGCGACCGTTGTAAATTTTATTGCTCTCTAAAATAAAGATATCTTTTGGGTTTTCGACGATGCAAATTTTATCGCTTTCGCGCTCCTCATCGGCGCAGTATTCGCAGATCTCGCCCTCGCATACCGCACCGCAGATGCGGCATCTGTGCAGTCCACGCACCGCCTCTTCAATATTGTGCGCTAAATTTAGCCCCAAAAAGGAGTTTTGCACGCTTACGTAGTAGGCAAAGCGCAGGGCGGACTTTTTGCCCACGCCCGGAAGCTTTTCAAAGCTTGCGACGAGCTCTTCGAACCTGTCTGTGCCGCTCACATGGCGCCCTTCGGCGAAAATACTATCGAGAAGTAGTGCGTGCCGTCGCTGTAATTGTACTCGAAGCGGAATTTGTGTAGCTCGCAAATTTTATCGATGATATAGAGCCCAAGCCCCATGCCGGTGGCTTTCTCGTCTTTATTTCTGATAAAAGCCTGCTTATAGTGCTCGAATGATTTTGCAAGCGCCGCTCCGCGGTTGGCGACGCTTACTTTGTTTTCATCGCAGATAATGCGGACTTTTTTATCGCTGGAGTATTTTAGGGCATTATCGATTAAATTTTTAATCGCCAGCGCAAATAGCCCGAAATCCACGTTTATCACCGCGTCGCACTCGATATCCGTGCTGATGAGCTCGTCCCAGTTATCGAGCATAGACATATCTTTTACTTGCTCTAAAATGAGGCTAAAATGATAATCCTGATAATTTAGCGAGTAGCTTTTTGAGAGCAGTTGCTCGATTTTGGCAAATTCGTTGATTAAAATTTCAAGCCGCTCGAAGACATTTACGAGCCGCTCTTTTTGCGTTTCGTCATCGAGCATTTCGGTGATGAGCCTGCCCTTGCCGATCGGGGTTTTAAGCTCATGCATGATGGTGCGCAAAAACAGCTGGCGCGAGCGGATCAGCTCTTGAATTTTAGCAATCGCGTTGTTAAATTCCTGCGCGACTTGCCCGATCTCGTCCTCGCTATGCGTGGCGGCTAAATTTACGTCCAAATTACCTTGAGCGAATTTTTTGATATTTTTGCTTAGTTTTTTTAGCGGCGTAAAACTTCGCACTATCGATAAATAAAGCGAGATCAAAACCGCCATCGTAAGCAAAAACCCGACCCAGAGCGGATCGTTTAAATTCTTCGTGCCGAGGCTTTCGAAAACCACGACGAAAGAGTTGTTTTTTATATTTAAAAATAGTGAATTATTATACTCGACCGAGCTAAACTCGCCGATAGAAGTATCTTGAACGAAAAAAATTTTACCACTCGTGATGATGTTTTGGATGATATTTTTGTCTTTTACAAGCTCCAAGCCATAGCTGGAGAAGTAGCGCTCAATATCGCTGGGAGGGGCATTACGCTTGTATAGCTCAAGTAGATTATTGACCGCGTTTATTTGATTAGCCTGCATGCTGCCTAGAGCTCTATTCATCTGCATCCGTGCGAATGTGATGAAAAGTACGCAGACTAAGATGATCGCGATTACAAAAAAAACCGAAATTTTAGTGATTAAGGAGTGCTTCATCCGATGAGCTTGTAGCCGATGCCGCGAACCGAAAAGATATGCTTAGGCGCCTTGGAACTGTCGCCTATTTTGGTGCGTAGGCGCCCGATGATGACATCTAAGCTCTTTGAGTCCTTATCTTTTAGGCTCTTGCAATGGTATACGAGCTGTTCGCGGGATACCGAAAAGCTATGCTGTTTGATTAGGTATTCTAAAATTTCATACTCCGCAGGCGTTAGCACTAGCGATTCCTCGCCGAAGTAAATTTCATGGCGCTTGTCGTCGATACGAAATACGCTATCCGTGGCGGTTTCTTCCTTCTCGCTAGCTTTTTTATAGCGGCGGATGAGGCTCATGATGCGTGCGTGCATCTCTTTTGGATCATAAGGCTTGGGTAGATAATCGTCCGCACCGATCTGAAGGCCTACGACGCGATCGCTCACGTCGCTTCTAGCCGAGCTGATGATGATCGGAATGTCGTATTTCTCGCGAATCTCTTTGCAGACCTCAAGTCCGTCCATCCCCGGAAGCGTAAGATCCAAAATCAGCAGATCGTAGTTTTTGATCCCAGCGCTAATGCCCAGATACGGGTCTTCGAAGTTTGTAACTTGGATGTTAAATTTAGCCAGATATTCGGTTAGAAGCTGTGCGAACTCGCTGTCGTCTTCTATCATCAATACATTTATCATTTTTTATCCTTTGCATCGTTGATTTGAAATTTTAAATATTGCATTATACATAAAAATAGTTAAGTCTTAACTTGCGTTTTATTAAATTTAGATAAAATTGCCCCTTTTGTATAGTTCAAGGAGAATTTCGTGAAAGAAGATTATTATGAAATTTTAGGCGTGGCGCGCGATGCCGACGCCGAGACGATAAAAAAGGCGTTTCGAAAGCTCGCTTTGCAATTCCATCCCGACCGCAACCAAGGCGACAAGCAGTCGGAGGAGAAATTTAAAAAGATCAACGAAGCGTATCAAATTTTAAGCGACGATCAAAAGCGCAGGATGTATGATCGCTACGGCAAAGAGGGCATTAGCGGTGCATACGGCGGCACGGGCGGCGGAGGATTTGATTTTAGCTCCATTTTCGGCGATTTTTTTGAGCAGGCATTCGGCGGCAGCGGTCGCTCGACTCGCCCTAGCGATCCATACGGCATAGATACCGAGCTGGCCATAACGCTGGAGTTTAAAGAGGCTTTGGAAGGCGTTCACAAGGAGATAAAATACAAGATCAAAAAGCCGTGCCCTACTTGCGACGCTACCGGCTCGAAGGACAAAAAAAGACATACTTGCTCCGCTTGCGGCGGTACGGGGCGCGTCGCGGTCAGACGCGGCTATATGAGCTTCATCCAAAGCTGCTCCGAATGCGGCGGCACGGGCGAGATCGTAAAAGATAGATGCAAGGATTGCGGCGGCAAGGGCTTTACCGAGGAGGACGTGAGCCTTAAATTTGACATTCCCGCAGGCATAGACGACGGACAGCGCGTGCGCCTAAACGGCAAGGGCAATGTCTCTAAAACCGGCGAGATCGGGGATCTGTATGTGATAGTGCGCGTGAAGGAAGACAGCCACTTCCTGCGCGACGGAGATGACCTATATATCGAGGTGCCGGTGTTTTTCACGCAGGCGATCTTGGGCGAGAGTATCGAGGTGCCGACGCCGCGCGGAAAGGCGGAGCTGAAGCTCAAAGTAGGCACCAAGGACAAGCAGCGCTTCACGATCTACGGCGAGGGCGCGCCGAATATCCGCACCAAGAAAAACGGCGATCTGATCGTGCAGGTAAACGTCCAAACCCCTAAAAAATTGAACGAGAAGCAAGAGGCGCTTTTGCGCGAGCTTCAAGAAAGCTTCGGTAGCAAGGGCGGAGATGACGAGGGGATACTCGATAAGATCAAGAATTTTTTCAAGTAAGCTGCCTTGATCTGCCTTGCGCGGTGATTATTTGAGCTCTAGCTTAGTCGGCTGCGGAATTTTAAATTTAGCCGCTGCCTGTTTGGCTCTCCCCGCTGCTTGTTTACTCGCTCGCTAGGCGTAGTTCATTTAATCGTAGCTTGCTTGATCTTCGCCCCCTGCTTCATGTGATGAGCGCCTATCGTTTAGCCGCCGTTTGCCAAGCGTCGTCTGTTTGATCATGGCAAACACTGCGCGGCTTTATAAGGCAATGCTTGCGAGTAGAATTTTATCCGCGTGTGGCGGTCTTTGCGGTCTTTGAGCGCTACCGTGCCGCAAAACGGTAGCAGGGTCGCGGTTCGCACGCCGCAAAAGCGACTACGAATTTAAAAAGGACGAAAATGAACCGCAAAAACAGGCCTGCGAATTTCAGATCCGCAGACGATGAGATGTTTGCGTTTTTATCGAGCTTGGACGATCGCTGGTGGGTAAGCGAGGGCGGAGCGCGCTTTATAGAGGAAAATTTCGCCTTCATCGGCTCCAAGCCCGTCTTGCGGGGTTTGAAAGATTACGCGACCGCGGACTGCCTGAGCTTTGCCGGTGCTAGAAGCTTCATAGACGCAAACCCCGCGGTAAAAGCGAGGATTTTAGGCGGCGAAATCTGCTATCTAGGCGATAGTCTAACGAGCGCCGAGGTTAAATTTGCGCCTGAATATTTTTACGATTTTTTAAAATTTATAATGGAGCAGGTCCCCGAACACCACTATTTTTTCAGCCCTACCGCGCGCTGGCTCCTGCTGGTTGCGATGGAGAAATACGTGGAATTTGCGGCTTTAGATTAGCGTTTTGGCCCGCGAAAATTTGCGAAATTTTGCCGCCTGTGCCGCGCGAGTTCGGACTGGCTGCGGCCTGCTACGGCACAGCAAAAGGATCGGTTGAAATTTACGACTATAAAGATCGTGCCGCAGCGGCGTGAAATTTAAACGGGCGCTCCGTTCGCGAACTAGCCCTTGCCTAGCTTGATACGTGCCCTAAAATCGGGCATTATCTGCGCGATGAGCGCGTAAAAATCCGCTCCGTGGTTTGCATGGATGAGGTGCGCGAGCTCGTGCAGCACGACGTATTCGACGAATCGCGGATCCCGCTCTATCAGGCTTAGCGAGAAGTTGAGATAGCCCTTAGCGTGGTTACAGCTGCCCCAGCGCGTCTGCATTTTGCGCACCCGCACCCGCGCGATCTTGCGGCCTATCCGCGGGGAAAGCTTCGCGATATAGCGCAGATAAAGCTCAAATGCAAAGGCCTTTTTAAACGCTGCAAACTCGCCCTCGCTCTCGCAAAAGATCGCACCCCCCGATACGAAAATTTTATCTTTAAATTTAGAGCTTTGGATAAAATTTTTGATCGTAAAATCGGGCTCGTCGCGCTCCGCCGCTTGCACGTCTTGCGCTACATTTTGCGGCACGTTTTCGCTCGCGGATTTTGAAGTTCCTTCGTTCACAGCGGGTTTAAATTTTAAAATTCCTTCGCCCGAGACAGAGCTAAAATTTGAAATTTCTCCGCTTGCAGCGGGTTTAAAATTTGAAATTCTCTCACCCGCGATAGGTTTAAATTTTAAAATTTCGCCCTTTGCGGCAGGATTAAATTTTAAAATTTCACCGCTTGAGGCGGAGTTAAATTTACCCGCATCATTGCTTTGCGGAACGCGCCCACCCAAGTGAAATTTTAAATTTTCGCCGCAGGATTGTTCGAAAATATTTTGCGCCGCCGTATTTATAAGCCCGCCGCTTTGCCGCATTTTGCTCTGTTGCGAGAGCCCTTGCACAGCATCGTCCGGTAGGTCAAATTTTAAATTCTCGCCCGCCGTGTCACTTTGCGAGGTGCGCCCACCCGAGTGAAATTTTAAAATTTCATTTTCCATGGCGCCGCCCGCGCCGTCATCCACGCAGCCCTGTGCGTCGCCATTGTCTAAATTTTTACTCGCGCCGCAGTTTGCGCCGAGCTCGACCTCGCGACTAAATTTTAGCTTGTAAATTTTGCCTAAAATTCTAACCTGATCGCTCGCTAATAGCTTGCTTTGCAGTCGCGCCAGCGTTTGGCGGATCCAGCTTTCGTGCTTTAGGATGAAGTCTTTCGCTTGCGCCGCGGTGTAGGAGCGCGGTACGCTGACGCTGATCTCGCAGTCCTTGCTAATGCGGATGCGCGCGTATTTCATCCGCTTAAAGCGCAGACTGATCGGTAAGCCTAGCAAATTTAGACTAACTTTTTGCTCTGCCATTTTTTACTTATCCATCGCGCCGTATTCGCGCTGCCGCGCAGCCACTCGTCGCAGAAAAACCCGATCCAAACGCCCAAAATTCCATACCTCAGATGAATGCCCAAAAGCCAGCCCACGGGGATCGAGACGCCCCACATAAAGATCACGCCCATCGCAAAGGGAAACCTCGCGTCGCCGCTTGCGCGCAGGGCGTTTACGAACACGATATTAAGCGTCCGTCCGAACTCAAGCCCCAGCGTTAGGTAAAAAAGCGGCCGCATGACCTGCTTGTGCGCCTCGTTTAGGCTCAGTAGCTCCATAATCTGCTCGCGCGCTAAAAACACGATCGTGACGAAAAGCGCCGTCGCCCCAAGCCCGAAGCGCAGCGCGGTAAAAGTGTGTAGGTACGCCTCCTGCGGCTTGGCAGCGCCTACGAGGCGGCCTACGATCACTTCGTTTGCCATGCTGATCGCGCTTCCGCCGAAGAAGATGAATGATGAAATTTGAAAATAGATCGTCTGCACGGTAAGGCTCGCCTCGCCCATGCTCGCGACGAAGGCGAAGGCGACTAGATACTGCACGATCCACAGCATGTTTTCGCCAGCGCTAGGAAGCCCTACGGATAGAATTTTGCGCAGCGTGGCGAGCTTGATCTTTAAAAACATCGTGAGGTAAAATTTTATCTTTAGCACCTTCGTTATGATGAGGAAGAATAAAAATACGCCGATCATGCGCCCCGCGATCGTGCTTACGCCGATGCCCTCAAGCCCGTAGTACGGCAGTCCGAACGGCCGAAAGAGCACGACGTAGTTGCCCGCGAGCGTTACTAGATTCATCACCACGGAGACCGCGATGATGAAATTTGCGTATCCGTAAACGCGCACGATAGCGCTAAGCACGATTGCGACGGCGTCTATCGCAAAGACGATGCTGATGACCTTAAGATAGATCGCGCTTTCGCTCAAAAGCTCGGCGGGTACCTGCAGCGCGTGCAGCAAAAACGGCGCGCAGCTAAAGACGAAAACGCCGCTGCAAAGCCCCACTAGCGCGTTGAATGCGATGCTCGTGTGGATCGCGCGCATCGCTAGGACTTTATTTTTCGCCCCGAGCGCCTGCGCTACGAGTACCGAGCAGCCCACGGCGAGGAAGCCGAAAACGGTGATGAAGAGCAAAAATATCTCGTTGCCCGCCCCAAGCGCACCTACTAGCGAGACGTCCACGCGCGAGATCATGTAGGTGTTGATAAACGTAGTCACTAGGCGCAAAAACATATCGATGTAGATTGCGAGCGAGAGCCTTAGCAGTGAGATTTCTTTCATATTTTGCCTTTATTTGCGGGAAATTGTAGCCGAAAATTCTTTTAGGTTTGCTTTTACGCAGGGGGCGAGTGGAGTTGTTTTAGTGCGCCGCGCGATATGCGTAAAATTGGAATTTACGGCGCCGTGCGAGAATATACAGTGATTTATCGGGGACGAGCGGTTTTTTCTTTGGCGCTGCGATGGCTATGAATGAATGGTTTTAATAAACGGAGCGTGCAATTTAGACGCGCATTAAGCTATCTCAATAGATTTTGCTTAAATATCGCTAGGATAACGATTGTATCGTTGGGTTCATCTATTAGATACGGGATTACGAAACCCTTAAATACAAAATCTCTAATTCTATCATCGTCAAAGCTTTTTGATCTACGAAATTTATACGGCATAAAGCCAAGTTCGCCTGCTTGCGCAAAAAGCTCGTTTTTAAAATTTTCCTCCGCATCCTCTGAGCGCTCCGCGATAAATTCTACGATCTTGCTAAGCTGCGCGCGAAATCTTTTAGACTGGATTATTTTCAATTTTTCCAGCCCTTGCCTAGCTCCTCAAAGCCGCTTAGATCGCCGTTTGCGTATGATTTTAAATCTGCATCCATTCCGTTTTTTATCTCGTCGTAACTTTCGCTGGATTTAAACTCCGACAGAATCGTTTCTAAATTTTTCTCGCCGCTTAGAGTGATCTGCGCGGAGGGATCGATTTTTAAAAAAAGCTTCTTAAAAGTTTCGAGAGTATCGCGATCGACGCCGCTTTGGATCTGCATAGTGATCATTTTGGCTCCTTAAATTTTAGCGATTATAGCAGCTCATAGCTAAATTTAAAATTCCAACCGTTTTAGAGCTAAAGCTCGATAAAATTTTAAAATTTACGCCCGCTAGATCGAATTTCGCTTCCTCATATGAACCGTGAAGTGCTCCGACGCGTCCTTAAAGCCGCACTTTTGTAGGAATTCTCCGGCGCCCTCAGCCTTATGCAGAGGAGTTACGACAAAGGTGGTGGTGTGCGCAAAGCGCTTATTAAAGGCATTCACGAGCGCCGTGCCGATACCGCGCCTTTGATAATCCTTATGAACTATCACGCAGTAAAGATAGCTCGTAGCGAAGTTGTCGCGGTCGCAAAACGCCTCCAGCACCCCCACGGTCTTGCCCTGCGTTTTGGCGATCGCCACGTAATCATAGGTGCGCCACACCCTGTATGTCTCGTGCGGCGGCACGGAGGCTGCGTTTTGCTCCGTATCCCAGCCGACCGAGACCATTATCTCATCCAGATCGCTAGGCTTAAAATCGGCGGAATTTTCTAAAATTTCAAACTCCATCTTCGCTCCTTAATTGAAATAGCTTTTCAAATCGCAAGTATATCGCCGCAGCTTTAAAACGGCATTAAATATCATTTAGCGGCTCTTGCGGCGAGGTTTAAATTTTAAAATTTAAAGGCGCGTCAAGGCGCGGTACGTGAATTTAGACCCAAATTTAAAATTCTAACTATTTACCGCAATTTGATATAAACTCGGCAAAATTTTCCCAAGGATCCCCGATGCAAACGCTTGATTTTCACGTCCATCTACTAAGTAAGGAGGTGCGCTTCGATCGCCCTTACGACAGGCTCGCGCTGCGCCTTTTCGGCAGGCGCTTCGGCATAGACGTATCGCGCGCGATCAAAGAGCCCTATGAGGCTTATGTGGACGCTCTGCTAGGCGGGCTTAGAGCTTCTAAATACGTTAAAAAGGCGGTGCTTTTCGGCGTGGATGCTAAATTTAGCGACGCGGGCGAGCTAATCCATCGCGATAAGACCGTCTGCGCGGACAACGACAGCGTGTTTGAAATTTATCAAAAAAACCATGATCTCATCGTGCCGTTTTTTAGCATCAATCCGAAGCGAGCAGACGCGTTAGATGAGATTGATCGCTGCTTCGAGCTCGGATTTAAGGGGGCGAAATTTTTACAAAACTATTGGGATCTGGATACGAGGCTGCCTCGCTACGTGCCGTATTTTGAAAAGCTCGCCAAGCTCGGCTTGCCGCTAGTGATCCACGTCGGCAACGAAAGCTCGGTGCCGAGCTCGCGCCGCTGCGAGGCGCTAGAGATGATCTACGCGCCGCTTGAGCTGGGCGTCACGACGGTGTGCGCGCACATGGCGATTAACTACGAATATTCACATATTTTTCGTGCACTCTCGCGCCGCCCGCGAAATTTCGGACACGATTATTTCGCGCTTCTGGCGCTTTTGCGCACGCACAAAAACCTATACGCCGACGTTTCTGCTCTGATGACGCCGGTACGCGCCAAGGCTCTGCCGCATCTGGCGAGCCAAACGGACGTGCACTCGCGCCTGCTTTACGCTTCGGACTTTCCGGTGCCGTATTCTGCGATATACAACACCTACGATCTGCGCCTGTCGCAGCGTATCGCGCTGCATAAAGAGCCCAACCCTTTCGATCGCAACGCGCGCGGACTGCTCGCGTATTTCGGCGAGGATAGCGAGCTGTGGAGCAACTACAAAAAAATTCTGCTCTTCGCTTAGACGATAAAATTCGGTGAAATTTAGGAGGCGGGCGTGTTAAAATCTATGAATTCCTTTACTTCGGCTATTTATAATATAGTAAAATTTTGTTTCATCTCTTTGCTTTTGCTAGTCGTAGGAACGGTCGTTTATCTAAACGTCACGGAAGGTTCGACAGAGCTGGGTTTGGCGGAAAATTACGAGCAAAATCGCGTTCAAATTTTATCCCTGCGCGATTTTGCATGCGAGATAAAACCTGAAAGAGTTTCTTTTGACGTCCGTTTTGGCGGCGACGAGGTCTCAAGCATGAGAGCCGTGAATAAAGACAAAAACCAAAGTGCGAGTTTTTATAGTATAG
Organism: uncultured Campylobacter sp.; assembly: GCA_937990735.1. Taxonomy (GTDB): domain Bacteria; phylum Campylobacterota; class Campylobacteria; order Campylobacterales; family Campylobacteraceae; genus Campylobacter_B. Next base: position 10,334 of record CALKQT010000055.1, read on the forward strand.
ACGAAAAGACGAACGAGCGCGCTGTTTTAAAAATCCTAGGCTGGGATTTTGGGACTTTTAACGAACTTAAAGCCAAAGCAAAAAGTGCAAATGCCCAGAGCGTAAGCATCTGGGAAGGCGAGGGCAAAACCGCTATTTATTACAAAGACGGGTTTGCGTCGGAATTTTATGGGATTTTCGAGGGTCCTGCGAGCGAGGCGGTGAAAAAAGACTACGAGATCGGCTGTGATGATAGATTTGCCGCAGACGGCGTGGTGATGGCGCGCGACGGAGGCGCTACGACGGGCTTTATATGCGTGGATCGTGGCGGCTACGACATCAAACGCAGATAAATTTTCGGCGGTTTCTCATAAAATTTTAGCGGTAATTTTTGTAGGAATTTTTATCGTTTGGGTGCGCGGAAACACGGATGCACGTAGGTGCAACGCCGATAATTCAGAATATGTAGTCGGCATTTGGTGCGCTTGTAGCCGCTTTTACAGAAAATGATGCATCTAAAGCGCGCGTATGCGTATAGGGCTAAATGACGCGGGTGAAGCGAGACGCGCGTAGCCCTAAAGGACATAGCGAGCCGAGAGATGGCCTATGCGTCGGCGAGTGCGCGGCTGCAAAGTAAGATGGGTGCGCGAGAGCACGGAAGATAAACAGGTTCGCGTGGACGCAAATGCGACGAATGCGATCGATGTAGCGGGTAAAGATGAAGCCGCGCGGCAAACGACGCAACGCGCGCAAAAATGGAGCGGCGAGCAGCTCGGCGTAGTTTCGGAAAGCAGAGCGTATGCCGCTCGAAGCGCGGTAGAGAGCTAATAATGAAGCATGCTCTGCGAAATTTCACAGGACGAATTCCGCAAACGGCAATTCGCAAAATTCCGCATATTTCGCCGCCGTAAATTCAATGGGTGTTGGTCGAACGTACCCGCCCTATGCTAAATTTTAAAATTTAAACCGAGCAGCACGTATCGTAGTATCAAAGCACTCTTTGGCGCAGCGCAAATTTTGAAATTTCAGCGGTTTTTTTAATTAGCTAGCAGTTACACTAAATGAAACGGCGAGATCATACGCGGCGGCGAGTTGCTGTTTAAATTTAGCTTGCAGGCATGCTAAATCCTAGCCGCGACACGATTTGCTTTAAATTTTACAACGACGGCTTGCTTTAAATTTTAAACCGCTAGCGCAACCTGCAAAAATTTAGCGGCAGTCTGTCTAAAATACGCATTGTATCGCACCACTCAGCCGCATCGGCACCGAGTCGTGTGATTTACGTTCAAACGAATCGCACTTATCGAAACTGCTAAATACCAATGACGCGCTGTCCTATTCGCGCCGCATCGCGACACACCATTCTTGTCGCATCGCTTGCGCTATAAATTTTTAGCACAGGTTTGTTTTAAATTTCATTTCATCGCACAAAAAACCGTTGCGCGAGAAATTTCAGCTACAGCTCGCTTTAAATTTACGCTTCGAGCCGCTTTTCGGCTCGTTTATTTCAATCTCTCGCCGCCCCTGTTTTGTCATGCCGTGAAATTTTAAAATTTCCACGAATTTTAGGAATTTATAAGGCTTAAAAGCGCCTTTGAAATTCTTACGATCTCATCTTGCATATGCCCGCCCGGGTTTTGCTCAAACTCCGCTTTCGCGCCCGCACTGCGACATTTTGCGATGAAATTTCGCGCCGTCTCGCCGCAGAGTGCTCCGCGTGGATTTTTCGGGTTCATCTCGGCCTCGCCCAAGGACGCGTAGACGTGTGCCAGCCCCCTTTGCAGCGAGTGTGCGGCGACGAAGGCGTCAAATCCGCTGAACCAAAACGACGCCGAGACGCAGGCGATCTTTTGAAATTTATCGCTTGCAAACGCCGCATACGCGCTAAAAAGCCCTGCCAGCGAGTATCCCGCGCAGGCTCGCCACGTAGGCTTTCTCTCGCCGAATACGTGCCGCTCGATACGCGGGATCAGCTCGTCCGTAAATTTTTCTAAGTGCGCCGCGCCTCTGCCTGCGAAATCGCGCACCCCCTTAAACGGCGATTTTGCCGCCCACGGACTAAGCTTATCGCCCCACTGCGCCTCGTTTAGATAGATCGCCGCAAGCACGAAATCGGCGCCGCTTCGTCGCGAAACGAACTCGTAAATTTCGCCCACACTGGCCGCGCTAAACTCCAAGGCGTGCAGGTAGATGATCGGTGCGGACGCGGCTTCTTTTGCAAAGGAGGGCGCTGACGCAAAAGACGGCGCGTGCGGGGCGAAAATTTATACGCGCAGGCCGCTGGATTCCAAACTTTGCATCGCTAAACCTTTAAAAGTTATTAAAATTTAATAGAATTTTGTGTAAAATTATCAAATTTAACACTAGAGGAACTTAAAATTGGCTTTGATCGAGCTTATCGATGTTACGAAAAAATTCGGCTCTCATGTCGTTTTAGACGGCGTAAATTTCGCACTGGACACTAACGAGCGCGTCGCCGTGATCGGCAAAAACGGCGGCGGCAAATCCACGCTGATGAAGATAATTGCAGGCCTGTGCGAGACCGACGAGGGGCGCGTGATCACTCAAAACGGGCTCAATATCCAGATGCTTGCTCAAACGCCGAAATTTGACGAAAATCTCTCGGTCAAAGACGCGCTGCGAAGGGAGCTAGCTGAAATTTACGCCGCCCTTAGCGAATACGACGCGATCTCGAGCGAAATCGCCGCCCAGCCCGAAAACAAGGAGCTTTTAGCGCGCCAAGACGAGCTGATAAAATTTATCGAGGCCAAGGACGGCTGGCAGATCGATAATAAGATCGAGCAGGTGCTGCAAAATTTCGGGCTTAAAATTTACGAAAACCGCTCCGTCTGCACGCTCAGCGGCGGCGAAATTCGTCGCGTGGCGCTGGGCGCGCTGGTGCTTAAAAAGCCCGATGTGCTGCTGCTGGACGAGCCCACGAACCACCTCGATGTCTATATGGTGAAATTCCTAGAGGATATGCTGCTTGCATCAAAGCAGACGATCGTTTTTATCAGCCACGATCGCTACTTCATCGACCGCTTGGCGACGCGCAGTATCGAGCTCGAAGAGGGTAAAATTTCAAATTTCGACGGCGGATACGAGAACTATCTGAGACGCAAGCAGGAGATGCTTGCTTCGCTCGAAAAGTCCCACGAGACGCTGCTTAAACAGCTGCGCGCCGAGGAGGAGTGGCTGCACCGCGGCGTAAAGGCGCGCCTAAAGCGCAACGAAGGGCGCAAGGCGCGCATCATGCAGATGAGACAGGATGCGAAGAAAAACCCGGGCGCGATCCGTCGCGTGCGGCTCGAGCTGGAGCGCGCGAGTAGGAGCTTTAACGGCACGGGCGGCGACAATCGCAAAAAGATGCTTTTTGAATGCACGAATATCGGTAAAATTTTAAACGGCAAGGTGCTTTTTAAGGGCTTTTCGGCGCGGGTTTTGCAGGGCGAGCGCATCGGCATCGTAGGCGCTAACGGCGCGGGCAAAAGCACTTTGCTTAAAATTCTACTCGGCCGCAGCAAGATCGATGCGGGCGAGATCAAACGCGGCGAGATCAGGATCGGCTACTTCGATCAGACCCGCAGCGGCATCACGGACGATAAAAGCATAATCGAAATTTTCTGCCCCAACGGCGGCGATCACATAAGCGTCCGCGGCAGCTACATGCACGTCTATGGGTATTTGAAAAATTTCTTGTTTCCGAAGGAGTTTTTAGACAAACCCGTCGGCGTGCTTAGCGGCGGCGAAAAGAACCGCCTGGCGCTTGCCAAGCTCTTTACCGAGCAGTACGATTGCCTGATCTTGGACGAGCCGACGAACGATCTTGATATCGCAACGATCAATATTTTGGAAGACTACCTGCTAAGCTTCGAAGGCGCGGTAATCATCGTAAGCCACGATCGCTATTTCATCGATAAGATTACAAATAAGCTTTGGGTTTTTGAAAAAAACGGCACGATCGATCAAATTCAAATGCCCTATTCGCAATATTTGGAGTTTGAAGACGAGATGGCGGAGATCGATCAGATCGAGGCCGACGCTGGCGCGAGCGCGAGCGCGGAGGAAGGCGGCCGCGAAAACAAAAAGGAAAAGACGAGCACCGCGAAGCTTAGCTACAAACAGAATAAAATTTTAGAAGAGTACCCCGCTAAGATCGAGGCTATCGAAGCGCGCATAAAGGAGCTAAATCACGCGCTCTCGACGCCTGAAATTTATCAAAAGCTCGGTATGCAAGGGCTTTTTGAAGAACTTGAAGAAAAAAGAGGAACATTAAACAATATGGAAAATGAATATTACGAAGTGCTTTCGCTCGCCGAGAGCCTAAAGTAGGCGCGATGGTTTGGTTTTTGATCTTTTTATACGCGCTTTACACGATTTATAAAATTTCGCTCGATCTGCTCGAGCTAAGCTTCATCCGCGCCAAGCTAAAAGAGCCTGCAGTTGTGCTTAGCGAGGAGGATTATCGCAAGGCGGGCGAGGTCGGCGCGGTAAATTTAAAATTTAATATATTTTCGCACTGCTTTTCTTTTGCGGTGGCGCTTATTTGGATACTTGCGGGCGCTGGCGCGTTACAGCGCGCGATATACGATCTAGCTGGCGACGGGATTTTTGCGCAGAGCTGCTTCGTAACGGCGTTTTTAATCATCGGCGGCGCGATATCGCTTCCGCTTGAAATTTACAAAACCTTCGTCAAAGACAGACGCCTAGGCTTTTCCACGATAACGCCCGCCATTTTCGTAAAAGACGCGCTAAAATCGCTCGTACTCACGCTCATTTTCGGCTTTGCGGTAGCCTCTGCGCTCGTTTTTTGCGTAAATAGCTTGGGCGCGCACTGGTGGGTCTGGGGCTTTTTGCTAAGCTTCGGCGTAGTTTTGCTGATAAATTTAATCTATCCGACCGTTATCGCGCCGCTGTTTAATAAAATGCAGCCGCTAGAGCATGGAGAGCTAAAAGAGCGCATAGAGGGGCTTTTACAGCGCTGCGGCTTTAAAAGTAGCGGCGTTTTTACGATTGACGCGAGCAAGCGCGACAAGCGCCTAAACGCTTATTTCGGCGGCTTCGGAGCGACGAAAAAGGTCGTGCTTTTCGACACGCTCATCGAAAAGCTTAGCGAGGATGAAATTTTAGCCGTTTTAGGGCACGAGCTCGGGCATTTCAAACACGGCGACATTTTGAAAGGCTTAACGCTTAGCTTCGTGCTTTTGGGCGCGACGTTCGCGGTATTCGGAAACCTTCCTGGGGGCGTATTCGGCGCGCTGGGGCTTAGCGAGGGCGGCGGCGCGACGCTGGTTTTTATGATTTTGTTTGCGCCGATTTTGCATGCGTTTTTTGAGCCCGTAATCTCCAAACTTAGCCGCATGCACGAATTTAGCGCGGACCGGCATGGCGCGAGCATGCAGGATAAAGAGAGCATGATCGGCGCGCTAAAGAAGCTGGGCAGCGAAAATAAGGCGTTTCCGCTCGCTCATAAAATTTACGCCGCGGTGTATCATTCGCACCCGAGCCTGTATGAGCGCATAAGAGAGCTTGATGAGGATCGCTGAGGCGCTAAGATGGGGCTTGGGGCAGTGCGGCTCAAAATACGTCGCGCGCGAAATTTTAAAGCTTTGCGAGCGACTTAGTGACGAACAGCTCGTGCTAAGATGCTCGGAAGAGCTCGCGCATGAAGCGGAGTTTCGCGCTAAGATCGTTGAATTTAAAGATGGGCGCCCGCTTGAATACATCACGCAAAGCTGCGAGTTTATGGGCTTTAAATTTTACGTCGACGAGCGGGTGCTGATACCGCGCTGCGAGACCGAAATTTTAGTGAAAAAAACTCTTGCTTTGGCGCAGAGCTTGGGCGAGCCGCGCATTTGCGAGATCGGCACGGGCAGCGGTATAATCGCTGTATGCTTAAAAAAACTCCTTCCTTCTTGCCGCATCGCGGCTAGCGACATCAGCGAGGATGCGCTTGAGGTGGCGCGCGCAAACGCCGCAAGCTTAGGCGCGGACGTCGAGTTCGTACACTGCGCCTACGCGGATGAGATCGCGGGCGAGTTTGATCGGCTTAAATTTCACAGACGAGCGGGATTTGGCGGAAAAACACAGACTCGATCTGCGCGGGTTTAAATTTAAAAGCGAGAAATTCCATAAAGCGGCGGAGCGGGGCAAAATTTAACGCCATT
>CALKQT010000056.1 GCA_937990735.1 uncultured Campylobacter sp.
ATAAATGCAGGAAGCGATAGAAATAGTGCGGATTTAAATAGGTTTTTCATTAAAATTCCTTTGAGGTTGAGATATTTGTATTGCCAAATAAAACGTCTATTAGCATTGAGTGCTCTTACATACCTATCCAATGTCTATGCTTTAGAATGGATATACCGCCCATAGCTATTACGCTACCTTGCAATACGGTAAGGATTATATTTGTAGCGGGCTTAAAGGGAGATAAAATTTAAGTGGATATATTGAAATTTTATCTGCTTCGATCGTTTTATTAAATAAATACGTTAAATTTTAGCTTGATCTTAAAAAGCAGATAGGCGATAAAGCTAGATAGATTAAATTTAATACTGGGCTGCTTTTTGGCGGTCGCTCCACCGCTAACGGATAAAGCTAGATATATTAAATTTATACTGCAAGCATTGAAACTGGATTTGGATTTAAATCACGTAAAAGGCTAAGCGGCGGTATTTATGAAATTTAGTCCTACCTTACCGCACACGGAGACTTTACATGCGAGGACGGGCGGGCAATCTTCATAAAATTTAGCTGCATCAATAAGCTTGCTTTTGTAGGGCGTGCTTTTTCTGGGCTTGATTTTTAATAAGGTTTTATATGCTTATAGAACGTTTCATTATATTAATTAACAGCGCTTGCCAAGCTTTATTTGGTATCTAGTTTAAATCATTCGAAAGCTTTATAAGTTGCCGGCGACTTCATAATTTAGATATAAAAGCGCAGCAATGTATTAAAAAACGAACGAACGAATAAATATAAATAAGGCTAGGAGAGGTTAGAATAAAGATCGCACCATAGAAGTTAAAAAGCAAACGCAACAGGACAGCATGGAAAAATAATACGAACAAAGCAAGCATTATAAAAAATTTCAATCCGTATCATTTTTCACTCAATGTAAGTCAAATTTAATGCAGAGTTTTGAGATTTTGTAATGATGGAGGGCTAGATTTAAAATTTATATTTGCAGAAGGTTCTAAAATTCTAAGAAGGCTATAGAATTTTAAATTTATCAAGCAATATTTATTGGCTAAAAGAAGCA
>CALKQT010000057.1 GCA_937990735.1 uncultured Campylobacter sp.
AAAAAGATATCAAGATTATTGCAAAAATTGAAAATGCAGAAGGCGTTAAAAATATCGATGAAATTTTAAAAGATTTGAAATATGATAATGAAATTTACGACCTTGTGATCTCTAAAAATAGCGAGATTATGGAGGGCTTTTTCGAGATAGAAGCGGGAGACGTGATAAATATCGCAGTAGTGCCTAAAGGCGGCGGCGGAGGTGGAAAGCAAATACTGGGTATTGTCGCAATGATCGTTATCACGGTCGTATCATACGGCGCAGGCGCAGCATACGGCGCGACGCTCGGTAGCGCGTTAGGCGTAAGCGCGGCGGCGGGCTCTGCGATCATCGCGGGAACGATAATGGTTGCGGGCGGGCTGCTTTTAAATGCCGTGATGCCTATGGCGAATTCCAAACTTAGCGGCTTCGATAGCCAAACGTATGAGCGCTCCAATACCTACGGCTGGAACACGCCTACAAATCAAGTCACGCAAGGAGCCGTAGTGCCTAAAATTTATGGCACGCACAAAATCACTCCGCCGATGATCGGATCATACATCGACGTAAAAGACGACAAGCAGTATTTCAATGGGCTATACGCCCTAAACGACGGAGAGATAGAGGACGTAAAAGAGATAAAGATCAATGGCGAGCCGATAGGGAATTTCGCGGGCGTAACACACGAAATAAGATACGGCGACGACAATCAGGCGATAATTGACGCATTCAATGATACGCGCGTCAATAAGTATGTAGGCAAAAAGCTAAATCCCGATATGAGCCATACTTTGTCCGAAACCGACGGAAACGCCGTAACAGAGTTAAAAATAACCCTAGCGATGCCTAACGGAATTTTCTACGCCAACGATCAAGGAGGGATAGGTAGCTATAAAATAGGCGTTCAGATAGAATACTCACCTAACGGCACGGATTGGACTACTCTAGGTGATAGAAAAGTATCATATCGATTGGACTTCAATATAAACGACTACACGCGCGTCGAAGACTTGGGAGGCGAACGCCCTCGTTGGCGTTACATATTTACCCACCCTGATACCAAAAAAGAGAGTATATTTCGCAAAATGAGCGCTTTGGAAAAATATGTTTGGGATCATTATGGAAAGCCCGTGTATAGTGAGCCGTATAATGAAATTGAGGGTGCGAACACATCCGCAATCAGGCGAACGTATGAGATAAATAATTTACCTGCGTCAAAATATTATGTCAGAATAAAATATTATATCCCCCCTCAAACCTCTAGCCGTTACGGCTCGGCGTGCTATTTTGAATATTTAGAGGAGGGAATTAGCGACGATTTCCGCTACCCTCACACCGCGCTTTTAGCCGTTCGCGCTTTAGCGACCGACCAGCTAAGCGGCAATGCGCCTAAAATTTCTGCGGTAGTAATAGCCAACACAGACAACCCCGCCGAGGTTTGCAGGCAAATTCTATTAGATAGCGGAGTGGATAAAGAAAAAATAATGCCGAGCTTCGCGGAATGGGGGAAATTTTGTAAAGAAAAAGGATATACCTGCAATATCGTATTTGATAGCGAACAAAGC